>NZ_CAWUDP010000003.1:0-227406 GCF_963920835.1 Scytonema sp. PCC 10023 | reverse complement strand
GGTCATACCCCTCTATTTTCTAGAGGCTCCTACCAGAAACGAGTCGCACTATTTGTATTGGTGAATGGCGTTTTGGTAGGTTTGCCCGGTGAAGGGGTTTTTGAGTTCGATGGTAGCGATGGGTAAACCGTTGATGCTGAGGAGAATATCGGGAATACGTCCAGTTTTGATGGTGACTTGGCGGGTGATTGTGAGGCGATTTTTTTCGTAGAGTGCCAAGGTTTCTGGGTTCATACCTGTGTTTGGCTGGAAGTAGGCAACTCGCAGGGTTTTACCGTAGCATTTGAAGCCATTGCGGAGGACATCAAGCATTCCTCGGCTTTTGAGTTCTTTGGTGAGACTATCTATAATGATTTTCTGGGCATCACTGGGGCTAGTGTTCGCTAGGCGTTCCCATTGTTTGGGTTGGGTTGTTCGGATAAAGTTGATGATTTCTGTGGGGAAAAGGGCTGTATCTGCGTCGTAGTCGGCTGGGTTACTTTGGTGATAGCCACTCAGTTGCAGGAGTTCCCGTTCGATGATGTCCTCAAATTTCTCTTCCGTGTGCATGAGGTGTGAAGTATAAACATAATTAAGTATAAACGTGAATTAATCTAATGTAGGGTGTGTTATACCGTAGGCTAACGCACCGTAAACAATTCAAGGTGCGTTGCGCTGTGCGACAACACACCCTACATCTTTTAAAAGATCCTCTAAAGAGTAAATTAATTTTGTTGGTCTAACCAATTGATGAGGTCTTCTAAAGATTGGAAATCAAAAATTGCATCCGCTAGATTTTCTATTTGTTCTAAAGATAAGGAGTCAATACGACTTTCCAAGGCGGAATCAATATTATTAAATCGCCGTTTTACTAGCTTTTTAACAATTTTTTGTTCTCCTTGTTCAATTCCTTGTTCAATTTCTTTCTGCATCCAACTGGTGACAATTTCCATGATTTGTGCCTCTTCGACTAAGTTGGCTTGTTTTGGTTCGTATTGAGGACATCTTGTTGTTCATCTAGTGGTGGTAGAGCGATAGTTACATCTATAATATCGGACATATTTAAGTGTCCTACACCCATACCTACAATATTTCTTTTGTATTTTGCTGTACAGTAATCACTTGTAATAAAACGAAGAAGAAATACTGGAAGAATAATATTCTGAATTGCCCTTAAGACAAAAATACTTTCATAGATACTAAATTCTTGATCTGTGTCAACTAAAGCTGCGACTCCTATACTTCCAGATTTAGTTAATAATACATCATCTTTTTTTGCTTTATGTTTTTTTGTTAAGAACTTGTGTTGTTCTTCTGAAATAAAACGAATATCTGAAAAATCTAATTTTTCATTCTTAATATTAATAGCTCTTACAAGTGGGAATCCACCAAAATCTACATAATCGACCTTTCCTGTCAATCCCAAAAAAATATCTGAACAAGCATTTCTCAATCGGATAGTTTTCCAATGTTTAGGAATCTCCCCTAACCACTCAACACCAGAATCCTTATACTTCTCATAACCCTGATACTTACCCATTACATAACTTCCCAATCTTCAATCTGTAACCCTTCAACTCGACTAAGCTCGCTGACATTGTGAGTGACTAGAATCAAATTGTTTGCTAAAGCAATAGAAGCAATTTGTATATCATTTGAGCCAATAGGAGTTCCAGCCTTTGCTAAATCTGCCCGAATCTTGCCATAAATTTCCGCACAGCTATCATCAAATGGTAGAGATACAAACTGATACAGAAACAACAGTTGTATATTTAAACTCTTTTGAGGATTATTGCTACGCATCTAGCCATAAAATAACTCAGCCTTTACTACAGAGCAAACCGCAATTTTTTCACCTTATAGGTTATCAATATGATTATTAATGCTCAATGACCTCCCTTTGAGATACATGATACAAACATTCGTATCTAGTAAAGAAATTAAAGAATTACTATTCATCAAAAATCCCGATTAAATCATCATCTGTTTCAGGAGAAATCCCTAAATCATCCATTGCAAAATCAATATCAGCACAAGCACCATATAAATTGAGTAACCCCGCAGAATGAATAATATTTTTCTGTTTCAAAAATTCCTTGAGTTCAGCATCAGAAGCAAAATCTAGTAAATCCTTTAATTCATCAAAATTAATTAACCACAAGACCGCCTTATCCATTCATACCCAAGAAAGATTTCTCTTTGAGGCGGTGGCGAGGCGGTTTTCGTATCACATAGTTACCAAATCTAACTAATCTCAGCGACTGACCACCAAGGCTGGGCATATTTGTCCATGCTTTATGAAGCGGTGTAAAGTGATCTCCGGCTTCTTCGTTCGCCTGCTCGTTAAACTTTCTCACCAGTTCCTCGAACAGATAACCCATTCGTAGATTAGAGAGTTTCGCCGGAGATAAATCAACTTCAGGACTAGCGATCGCCTTCATCACCTCAAAAAGACGGTTAGCTTCATCTAACTTCTGGATTTCGTTATCAAACTCAAATTTCTCAAAAATATCCCGTGCTAGAGGCGAAAACCCATTGATATAAGCTCTAAGATTATCAGCAATCCCCTCCGAATCCTCTAATAATTTCTGAAACGTAAATTCACTAAGGTTATACAACGGCTGTTGGCGTTCGCGCAGCGTGCCGTAGGCATCGCCTCCAATTGCGACTTTAGCGATCGCTTTCTCAAAAGCATCCCCCTCTAAACCCATCGCCGAATATTTCGCCTTCGCCTCAAGTACAGCTTTCTTAGTCGGTTCTAATCCCTGCTCCCTGCCTTATCCCAACGATAATTATTTACGCCGACCTACTTAACCCCGTTCCAAGCTCATTTGTAGGTAACTCGGATCTAATCGCTCAATCACATCTTCACTCTCGCTTATAAGTTACCTTTTTTAGCTGAACTGTAGTTTTTCCACGGCTTTCATGAGTTAAACTCATGCAAGGCGGCGAACAACACGCTCCTAAAAGTGCTGTAAGCGAACGGTCAAAGTACGACGTTGTGCCGAATGCGGTAAGAGCTGTGCACAAGTGCCATTACGGCAAGCAATCTCTAAATCGTAGGGAATATTTGTGCAAGGCTCTAGTACAAGCACGTAATGATTGTGCCACCCACCGTAACTCTGAAATACCCAGACATAAGGAAAATCGGTGGTGTCAAAATTCATGAGTAGAGCAGATTGCGATCGCGAATTGCGAATCCCGCATTCTCCTCTAGCCAAATTTGAGCTGTAATAAAACTCTTGTAGTTGTGAAGAACGCGGTGGTGTGCGCTGCACTTCAATTTCCCTTCCATCCGCCGCCAAAGCTTTGGGAAAGCGGGTTTTCTCTTGACGACCGATGATTTTACTAAATTCAAGAACCGCAGGCTCAATCACACAATCCGGTAACAGAATTTCGTCGCCCTCTCTTATGGCGATTGCGCGGAGCGCACTGCCCTAAGGGCAATCGCCGCGTGCTGTTTAAACAAAAACGGAATCGTTTCATCGGACTCGTTCTGGAACAGGTACTCAATTTTGGCTTCTGGCTTGTTCTCATCAAGTAGAATTATCTTTTCTACCCTCACTGGCACAGTTTGACAAGAACGCACCATCTTCACGCTTTTATTGGACGTTTCAACAATCTCCCACGCCTGTGACCATAACTCCCCGTGGTCAACCAGGTGGCGACCTTGAAACATACCTGCTGCATCGTTAGGAAAAATCTCATCCCAGCCACCTGTCCAATTGTCGTCGAAGGACGCGCCTAATGCAAGCGTTCTCGTTTGCGACTCGTCATAGCCTTCTGGATGCCAAAGCCATTGGTGTTCAGTTTGGACGTCTTGCAGTTGGTCGATACGACCACCGAGGTCTGGTCTAACTGTCAGTTTGATTTCGGAATTTTTAAGCGTGATTATCATCCCAAAAATTTATCATATTTTTTATCGTCATCCCGGAAAAATAGTAACTTAAACAGGGAAGCGAACAACCGAAAAATCACTTATCGTCCCTAACTTCCAACTGATAAATCCTCATTGATGGGTGTTCCCCCATCATTCGCCAGTAGTGACCATTGGGAGGTCGCTCACCTTACCACCATAGCGGTACAAGAAAATTGGCTCACAAGAGCGCATAGCTTTCTTCATCACCCGCTCTAGGCTGGGGTTAGGGTTACCGTCATCGTACCAACAGACGGTCACGTTTTAAAGGTCATTAATAATTGGCACTTTCTTGGCTACGATTTCTATACGCGCCTCCGGTTACCAGCAGTACAATCACAGCAATTAACCGATTTACCACTCTTGGCGCATGAATCATTTCCACTTCAGGGACGAAACAAATTTAACAGTGTTAATCCAGCCGCCGCTAGCGTCACGCCAAAGACAGCCTTGCGAGTTAATCGGGAGTTTGCTAACAAAATCGTTCCGGTGTACAGGTAGCCAAACACGTACTCAGGCGGCGTCAAATATTCCAGCGTCATCACTACGGCAAATCCACCAGTTATCAACCCGTAAATCAGTCCTCGTTCGTTCTTCGTCAAGATATTTTCTTTGATTTTCAATAACCAAAACCACATCGTAAGCTTTTAATAAAGAATGAGATAAATTACAATCTGACTGATAATCTCATTGAGTTGGAATTCTTATTTAAATACTATTGCTATCAAACGAAAAATCTTCCCTGTTGTCACCCCCTCTAATAATCCTTTTAAGGACTTTTCACTTTATACTTTATACTCTCATCCTTTTCTGACCTATAGCAATCCTAAATCATAAGCCCTACGGGCTGCCTTCGGCTACGTGAGAACCCTCTTTTTCTCCTTTCTTTGCGCTCTAGCCTACGGTACGGCGCTGGGCGTCTACGCTTTCAATAGATATCTCACAACTCCTGCACGGATCGCTATATATCAATATATATAGAACCTTGCTTTCACCTATATCAACACATCTATAGATCGTTATACCAAATAGATAATTGCTGGCTCTGGTAAAAATGTGATATCTCTTAAGAACAGAGTTAATAAGCAAGCTCATTTTGTGCTAAAAAGTGGTTATTTGATTTGCTTATAAGTAGAGCGCAATACTACCTAAAATTCAAAAATATGTATTTTTTAGTCAAAATTTTGTTGATAATAGAAAATATAGTATACCTAAAGACAGATGCAAAAAATAAATTTTAAATAAAAAAAGCAGAAAATGGAGTTTAAAAAAAAGCAGAAAATGAAATTAGGAGAGATGATATAGCAAATTAAAAATAGAAATTAAATTTATAAGTAAAGCTCAAAGTAATCAAGAGATTTTTGAAGTCATTTTGACTTCAAAAATATTTCAGATGCTCCATCTATAATTTTGGCTAGATAAATGGGACAAGGATTTTTTCAAATTGGCGTAACGCTGTGTATAGTGATAGCAATAACTCCGCTATTGGGCAGATATATAGCGCGTGTTTTCTTGGAAGAAAACACGCTGCTTGACCCAGTCATGAAACCTGTAGAACGAATTATTTTTACATTAGCTGGTATACGCACAAAAGACGAGATGACGGGTTGGCAGTATGCCAAAGCAGTGCTTTACAGCAACATTATTATGGGTGTTGTGGTGTTTCTGCTCATATCTTTTCAGAAATTCTTACCCTGGAATCCTCTTGGATTCGCTGCTCCTAAATGGGACATCACCCTGCACACCACGATTTCATTTTTAACAAATACCGACCAGCAGCATTACTCTGGTGAGAGAACCTTAAGTTATTTCAGCCAAACGGCAGCTTTAGCTTTTTTGATGTTTACCTCAGCCGCTACCGGGTTGGCAGTAGGAATTGCTTTTATTAGGGGTTTGACAGGTAGACCACTGGGAAATTTCTACGTGGATCTGACGCGCTCAATTACGCGCATATTACTGCCAATTTCAATTGTAGGTGCGATCGCACTGCTCACACTGGGTGTACCGCAAACATTGAATGGTCCTTTACAGGTGACAACCTTGGAGGGAGCAACGCAATATATAGCCAGAGGTCCAGTGGCAACATTTGAGATAATCAAACAGTTAGGAGAAAACGGCGGCGGCTTTTTTGCGATGAATTCGGCACACCCGTTTGAAAATCCCAATAGTGCTTCTAACTTAATAGAAATCATCGCCATGATTTGTATTCCAGCGGCGTTGATTTACACCTACGGTTTGTTTGCCAACAACACCAAGCAAGCTTGGCTGCTTTTCTGGATGGTTTTTGCCATCTTTGCGGTTTTGCTGAGTATTACAGCGGTTGGCGAGTATCAAGGCAATCCCATTGTTAATAACACATTGGGATTGGAACAGCCGAATTTAGAGGGCAAGGAAGTCAGGTTTGGCTGGTCACAAACGGCATTGTGGGCGATCGCAACCACCGGAAGCATGTGTGGTGCAGTCAATGGAATGCTCGATTCCTTCATGCCAGCGGGAGGGTTTTCCACGTTATTAAACTTATTTTTGCAGATTGTTTGGGGTGGGCAAGGAACAGGAACCGCCTACTTATTCATTTATTTAATTCTCACCGTGTTTCTTACAGGACTTATGGTAGGGCGGACACCAGAGTTTTTGGGGCGCAAAATAGAAAAGCGAGAAATTGTCCTTGCTAGCGTAGTGCTGCTGATTCACCCAATTGCGGTTTTGATTCCCACTGCCATTGCTTTGGCATTTCCCAGTACCTTAGCATTTCAAATTCCGCCGCCTGGATATACCGGTTCCCCGGAATTTCACAACATCTCGCGAGTGGTGTATGAATACGCCTCAGCTAGCGCCAACAATGGTTCTGGCTTAGAGGGGTTAGGCGATAGCAGCTTGTGGTGGAACTTAAGCGCTTGTTTCAGCATATTAGTGGGACGTTACATTCCGATTATTGCCATTTTGCTTTTAGCAGACAGCATGGCACGCAAACAACCAGTACCCGAAACCCCGGGCACCCTGAGAACCGACTCTAGGCTATTTACGACTGTCACAGCTGGTGTCATTTTGATTTTGGGTGTGCTGACATTTTTCCCCGTTTTGGCTTTAGGACCAATAGCCGAAGGTTTTAACCTTGCTAGTCCCATTAAGTGACATCCTCCCACACTGTAATCTTTGATTACAGTGTGGGCGTATCCTCGAATCACTTCTTGGCTTTCCTGGTTGTTCCCTTGTGGGATTTCGACACTTGCCTAGATTGAGTTACCTCAACCCCCGGTAGCTCGTCTGCACAAGCAGTTTCCTTTCCCGCAAGCCCTGCGGTACTAATGAGGGCTATACCTCGATTTCTAATATTTTGACTTGCTGCTACGTCCCTATCAGTTCTGTACCCACTGCGGAGGACAATGATGAACTCTAATACTCAAGTCTTTTCTGACTTCAACACCGCATTCGGGACATTCTTGAGAAGTCCCCCTCGCATCAACTTCACCGAAGAACTTTCCACGCTTCCAGCATACATACTTGACGATGGTTCTAAACTGACCAAACCCAGCATCAAGCATATGTTTTCCAAGCATCCCTTTGGCACTGGTGCGATAGTCCAAGTCTTCCATGAAGACCATATCGCCAGCAACGCAAAGAGTGTGGGCCACTTTAAAATGAAAGTCCTTCCTTGTGTTTTTGATTGTACCACATTTACTAGACGCAATACCTCTAGTAAATGCTTGCCTCGGTGAGCCACTGCGGTCTTGGGCTTTGCCCAAGTGGAGCAAGTGGCTGTCTCGGTGAGCCACACTCGACTCGCAAAGAACCCCCCAAAAGATAAAGAAACTGGGGACTGGGGACTGGGAACTGGCGACAGTTATCAGTTATCAGTTATCAGTTACCAGTTTTCAGTTATCAAGTACCATGCTGGTACTGTTCACTGCGGCTGGTACTGTTGACTATCCCTAATCGCTAATCGCTAATCGCTAATCTAATATTATGGATTCCGCAAACCCTTCATCCAAACCTTCTCCTCGTAAAAGCGATCGCCGCCAAGCACGCAAACAATCGCGGGTAAACACGAAAGGGCTTTACCAAAGAGCAATCATTGATGCTTTTGTCAAGCTCAATCCCAAAAACGCGATCAAAAACCCAGTCATGTTCTTAGTTTGGGTTGGCACCATTATCACCTTACTTGTGACCATCGACCCTTATTTGTTTGGTCCAGTTTCAGGCAAGAACCTACGACTTTTTAACGGATTGATTACGGTAATTCTGTTGTTCACCGTTTTATTTGCCAACTTTGCCGAAGCGGTGGCAGAGGGGCGGGGTAAAGCCCAAGCGGATGCCTTAAGATCAACCAAGTCAGAAACAATTGCCAAAAAACTCGCTCCTGATGGTTCAATGAGTGAAGTTTCTTCCACCAGCTTGCGGCAGGGTGATACGGTGTACGTGGTTGCTGGTGATGTGATCCCCGCCGATGGGGAAGTGATTATGGGTGTCGCCAGTGTGGATGAATCGGCAATTACCGGGGAATCTGCGCCAGTGCTGAAGGAAACAGGTTCAGATGTCGCCAGTTCTGTCACCGGCGGTACGCGGATTATCTCCGATGAGCTGATTATCCGCATCAGTGCAGACCCTGGTAAAGGGTTTATTGACCGAATGATTGCCTTGGTAGAAGGGGCGGAACGCAGCAAAACACCGAACGAAATTGCCCTGACGGTGTTACTCGCGGTTCTGACTTTGGTGTTTCTGTTTGTCGTGGTGAGTCTGAGTGCGATCGCCAGCTATGCCAGAAGTCCAATCAGTGTGGCGATATTGGTTGCTTTGTTAGTCGCGTTGATTCCCACTACCATTGGAGGGTTACTGAGTGCGATCGGTATTGCTGGTATGGACCGAGTTGCCCAGTTTAACGTCATAGCCACCTCCGGACGAGCTGTAGAAGCGTGTGGTGATGTCAATACACTGGTTCTCGATAAAACAGGGACAATTACCTTGGGCAACCGCTTGGCAGAAGAGTTTATCCCCATCAACGGACACTCTGTAGAGGAAATTGCCAATGTGGCTTTGACAGCGAGTGTGTTTGATGATACACCTGAGGGAAAATCAATTGTCCGACTGGCAGAAAGATTAGGGGCAAAGATTGATTTTGACCACGAAAGGTCCCAAGCCATAGAATTTTCAGCAAAAACCCGCATGAGTGGCACAAACTTGCCGAATGGAAGTCAAGTGCGTAAAGGTGCGGTATCAGCCATTAAGGGATTTGTCCGTTCCCGAGATGGACGAGACTCACCAGAACTTGATGCAGTATACACAAAAGTTTCGCAACTGGGAGGAACACCGTTAGCAGTCGCCCTTGATGGTGAAATTTACGGCGTCATCTATCTCAAAGACATTATCAAACCAGGAATCCACGAACGTTTTGACCAGTTGCGGCGGATGGGAGTGCGTACCGTTATGCTGACTGGAGACAACCGCATTACCGCTTCTGTGATTGCCAAAGAAGCTGGAGTTGATGACTTTATTGCCGAAGCCACCCCAGAAGACAAAATTTCCGTGATTCAACGGGAACAGGCGCTGGGCAAACTGGTAGCGATGACCGGAGACGGTACCAACGATGCGCCAGCACTCGCCCAGGCAAATGTTGGAGTCGCAATGAATACCGGGACTCAAGCGGCAAAAGAAGCCGCCAATATGGTGGATTTGGACTCTGATCCCACAAAGCTGATTGATATTGTTGCTATTGGAAAACAATTGCTGATTACTCGCGGTGCGCTGACAACTTTTTCCCTCGCCAATGATATTGCTAAATACTTTGCAATTATCCCGGTGTTATTTTCCTCAGCTAATCTGGGAAGTTTGAATATCATGAAATTAGCTAGTACTAATTCTGCTGTGCTGTCGGCTTTAATTTACAACGCTTTGATTATTCCAGCTTTGATTCCTTTGGCACTGACGGGTGTGAAGTTTAGACCTTTGACTGCTAATCAACTTTTGCAACGAAATATTTTGATTTATGGTTTGGGTGGTGTGATTGCGCCATTTATTGCGATTAAGTTGATTGATATTTTGATTGCAGCAGTGGGGTTGGCTTAATAGGAAAGGAACCGCACCAGGCACAGAGAACGCAGAGGAAGGAGAAATGCAGAGGAATATGAGAAATAAAGTTCATATGTTGGATAAGCTTTTGTCAATGAATATAGTTGAGGCAATTTCTTTTGTCTGGTCGGAATGGCGTTCTCAAAAGTTGCCACTTGCAATTTTTGTGGCACTTTGCCTGAATTTGCTCATTGCCCCCATAGTTTATGCTGCTGCCGATGGTACTTTAGAACGCCGTTCTGCTTGGGCTATTGGCGTTTTAGGATTGGTGACTTTGGCAGTTATCGTTTACTTATTTGTTGTTGTTTTTCAGCCAGAACGCTTTTAAGCTACACAATTTTCTTGATTATTTAAAGTAAATTTGAAAGGGTGTAGAAAAATTTGTATGTCTATTCTTAGAGAAATTGCTAAAGCAATTCGTATCACTCTGATTTTATGGTTGTTAACCGCCATCATTTATCCTTTATTCATACTTTTGGTCGGTCAAGTCCCTTTCCTTAAAGACAAGGCACAGGGCAGCATAGTGCAAAATATTCAGGGAGAACAAATTGGTTCAGCTTTGATTGGTCAACAGTTCCGATCTGAACAGTATTTTCATGGTCGTCCCAGTACTATTAGATATAGCCAAGGAAAACAAGGCAATCCTACTGGTATTTCTGGGGCGAGTAATCTCGCTCCTAGCAGCCCAGAATTACTGAAGCGAATTGTGGAAGAGGCAAATCGCCTCAAAGATGAAAATATTCAACCCTTAGCAGAGCTAATTTACACCTCTGGCTCGGGTTTAGATCCGCATATTTCAGTGAAAGCAGCACGGGAGCAGTTAGATCGGGTTGCTCGTGCTCGTGGTGTCAGACCAGATGAGATACTTCCTTTAATTAATAAGTATACCGAGGGCAGATTTTTAGGCATTTTTGGAGAGCCTGGAGTTAATGTTTTAAAATTAAATTACGCCCTTGATTTAGATGAGTTTAACCGTCAGTAAAATAGATAAGTCTTAAGAAGAACACAGAACACAGAACACAGAACACAGGAACGGCATCCCCATAAATAAATTTAGCCCCTCGGCTACGCTCGAAGCTAACGTTGAGCGAAGCCGAAACGTTAGGGGATTTAAAAAAGACCCCACAACAAGTAAAAAGTAAAAAGAAAGAAGAATTCAATATTTTTTTTAACTTTTAACTTGTTTAACCGGGTTATATCCTTTTACTATTCTGACTACTGAGTTCCTATTATGTGGTCTTTCTTCGGTCATTAATGTAGAACTTTCGGATGCAACGTCTCTACATTACTCATTAATTTTGAGTCATTAGTTTTGTTGGACTATTCGTTGGTAGCAGTGCCACCATATTAAAGCATATAAGTCAACACTTTCATGATTGATAAGCATGAGCTTCTCGGTAAAAATAACTCAAAAGAAGCAGGCACTAAATCCGTACCTTCTGCCCCTTATGACTTGAGTCCAGCACGGCGCGGTAAACACAAAATTTACATTGGCATGGCTCCCGGAGTAGGCAAAACCTTCCGGATGTTGGAAGAAGCCCATTCGCTGAAACATGAAGGTATTGATGTCGTGATTGGGCTGTTGGAAACTCACGGACGTAAGGAAACGGCGCAAAAGGCTCAAGGGTTGGAGATAGTAAAGCGCAAGGAAATTCCTCGGGGTGAGTTGATTCTCACAGAAATGGATACAGATGCAATCATAGCCCGATCGCCTCAGTTAGTGTTAGTCGATGAACTAGCACATACCAATGTCCCAGGTTCGCTACGAGAAAAACGCTACCAAGATGTCGAAATCATTTTGGCAGCAGGTATTGATGTTTACTCCACAATGAATATTCAGCATCTGGAGAGCCTCAATGACCTGGTAGCAAGGATTACTGGGGTGGTAGTACGAGAGCGCATTCCTGACCGCATCCTAGAGGAAGCTTCGGAGGTTGTCGTAGTAGATGTTACACCAGAAACGCTGCAAGAACGCTTGCTAGAAGGCAAAATCTACGCACCGCAAAAAATTCAACAATCGCTCGATAACTTTTTCCAACGCCGCAACCTGATTGCTTTACGAGAGTTAGCACTGCGGGAAGTGGCGGACAACATTGAGGAAAATGCCGTTGCCTCGACTCCACAAGGTCTATTTTGCAATATTCACGAGCGGGTTTTGGTGTGTGTATCCACTTATCCCAACTCAGTACAATTGTTACGACGGGGAGCTAGAATTGCTAGCTACATGAATGCCCCTCTATATGTTGTGTTCGTTGCCGAGCCAGACCGCTTCCTCACAAAGGAAGAAAGCCTATATATAGAAACTTGTGAAAAGTTATGTAAAGAATTTGACGGTACATTCATTCGTCACACCAGCACTGACATAGCCGAGGCGATCGCCCAAGTCGCTGAAAAATACCGCATCACCCAAATTGTTATAGGTGCAAGTCAGCGTACACGTTGGCAAATCCTCCTCAAAGGGTCTTTAACCCATAAATTGCTGCGCTTGCTGAAAAACATCGATTTACATATTATTTCCGCTGAGAAATCCGTTGAGAGAAATAATGGGTTCAATCGTTCGATGCAGGAATGATAATTTTGAGATAATTATTATCTGCGTCCATCTGCGGTTTAAAATTAAATGATTGTAATAGGTTTAATCAGTGGCACGTCTGTAGATGGTATAGACGCTGCCTTGGTAGATATTTCTGGTACAAATTTAGATATCAAAATTGAGTTGGTAGCTGGTGCAACATATCCCTACCCAGCGGATCTCAGAGAACGCATCTTAGCAGTGTGTGCAGGCGTTGCCATCTCAATGGCAGAGTTGGCAGAATTAGATGATGCGATCGCCTTTGCTTTTGCCCAAGCAGCGCAAAATATTCAAATTGGTCACGAAAAAGCCACTTTGATTGGTTCTCACGGTCAAACCGTTTTCCATAGACCACCCACCGGGGGAGATAAGGGAGCAAATACTTCCTCATCCCCACTCGGTTACACCCTCCAAATCGGTCGCGGTGCGGTCATTGCTAATTTGACAGGTATAACGACAGTGAGTAACCTGCGTGTAGCGGATATTGCTGTGGGAGGTCATGGTGCGCCCCTCGTACCTCGGATAGATGCGGCTTTACTCAGCCATCCTCAAGAAGCACGTTGTATACAAAATCTTGGAGGTATTGGTAATGTTACTTACATACCACTTCGTCGGGACAACTGGTTAGAAAAAATTCGCGCTTGGGATACAGGACCTGCAAATAGTCTTTTGGATTTGGCGGTGCAGCATTTAACGGATGGTGCCAAAAGCTACGATGAAAATGGCAATTGGGCGGCGAGTGGCACTCCCTGCTATCCCTTAGTAGAAGAATGGCTAAGCCAAGACTACTTTCATCTACCACCCCCCAAATCTACGGGTCGAGAGTTATTCGGTGTAACATATTTGCAACAGTGTTTACAAGACGCCGAAGCATACCAACTCAGTCCAGCCGACTTTTTGGCAACTCTCACAGAACTAACGGCAGCTTCGATTGTTCACAGTTACCGCACTTTTCTACCACAAATGCCACAGCGGGTGTTATTGTGCGGGGGTGGCAGTCGCAATCTTTATCTGAAAAGTCGGTTACAACAGCTGTTGGCATCAGTACCAGTCTTAACAACAGATGAAGTTGGTTTGAGTGCCGATTTTAAAGAAGCGATCGCCTTTGCAGTTTTGGCATACTGGCGACAATCGGGTACTCCTGGTAACTTACCAACCGCTACAGGGGCAAGTCAAGAAGTGCTGCTGGGTGAGGTGTACTTACCGTAGCTTTTTCTGTAACCTTAACCTACGCCAATCTAATTTATGGCGTTTCTCATTAAAACAGAGAACTTTGAAGAGGTGCGATCGCTCTTCAAGAGTTGCTGCAAGAGGCTACTCCATTACAGGTGAAGGAACATCCCTAGAAGACATTGTAGGTTTATGCCCTAATTGTCATCGAAGCGTTCACGTATATTACAAACGATGGTTTGAAAGAAGTTCAATTAATGATTTTCTGTCTAAAGATGAAGCTAGAGAAGTATATCAATCAGCAAAGGAGGCAATTCAGCTATGAACTTGGCTGCAAAACTTTCTGTTGATGAGCAGTTATTTATTTTAAATAAATGTATTTCAAAAAAAATAGATCTTCACAGTGAATTAGAACGTCTTGGGTTAAGCTATGACGTTCTCAGATATAGAGAGAACACACCTGTTACTCCTAGTTCTGCTCAATTTCTAACGCCTGATAATTTTGATTTTGAAAATCATGGTGTTCCAATAGTTAGCTTTTTCTCTGGTGCAGGTGGTTTAGATATTGGCTTTGAATCTGCAGGCTTTCAACACCTAGCATCGATCGAAGTCAACTCGATTTTTTGCCAAACAATTAGGTTGAACCGACCTGATTGGGTTGTGATAGGGCCACCTGAATACAGCGGGGATGTCCGAAATAGAAAAGAAATTTTTACAATCCTGAAGTTAATGCTTGGTATCTCAATTCCATTTGAAGGAATTTTTACAGGAGGTCCACCTTGTCAACCTTTCAGCATTGCTGCTAATCAAAGATTCTCGAAAGAAGGAGAAAACTTTAAAAGAGTTGGTTTTTCTCATTCTGAACTTGGAAATCTTCTCTTCGACTTTGTTTGGTACATTCAACAGTTTAGACCAAAGGCTTTCCTGATTGAAAATGTTACAGGCTTACTAGACATAGACAGTGGGACTCAATTATCCGAAGCACTTAGTCTTTTAGGAGAGTCTGGATATAACGTCTCTGAACCTGTGGTAGCAAATGCTGCACATTATGGTGTACCACAAAATCGGAATCGTCTTTTCGTATTTGGTCATCGTACAGCCAACCAATTCGTATTCCCTGAACCAAGCTCAAACATTGTTCCCTGCTATAAAGTCTTTGAAAAACCAGTAGACGGTTTAGAAAATCATGCAACGCGACAGCACAAAGCAGAATCCATAATTAGGTATATGGAGCTAAGTTATGGAGGACGAGATAAGCTTGGACGAGTTGATCGATTAAATCCTAATCTGCCATCTAAAACGGTAATAAGTGGAGGTACAAAGGGTGGCGGAAGATCTCATCTGCATCCCATCTGTCCTCGCACTTTAACTGTTAGGGAATCAGCGAGACTACAGACATTCCCTGATGATTTCGTTTTTTGTGGTCCCCCTGCGCGTCAATTTACACAAGTTGGAAATGCAGTACCACCTTTGCTGGCTTTACAGTTAGCCCGGTCCATCTATTCTCAAATCTACACGAGTTGTTCAAGCCAAAAACCAAGCAGATCCCGCTCTAAATATAGTCGTAGCACCTTCTAACAATCGCGTTGCAGCGGACGGACGAAAGCCGCCTGTGGGGTAGCAAAGGTTGTCTACCGCCGCTGAACGCAACCGTTAGGCTACTGGTGGGGACGTAGTTCAGAATTGTACATTCACAAATTAAATGTCGCTATTTCACAATTTGATGTCGTTGCTTTATTCCTAAAACCATTGCCATGCAAGGTTTTATTTTGAAGGTGATTTTGGCTACTTTTTGTTAGTTTCACATATTATAAGTCGCTAACGGTATTTTTTCACTAATTAAATGTCGTTTATTTGGATAAGCGGAAAATACGCTTAATTATTTTTCATAAATTAAATGTCGTAAAGTGAGACGTTTGATAGTACATTAGTTTTATTAAGAGCGAGAAATCCTCCACTTATTGCTGTGAGGTGGAAAATGTCTCAGGATTCACAAAATTCTCTTGTGATGGATACGGACGATGAGCATCCTCAAGTCAGGTATAAGGGTAAGTTGATAAACAGCCATAAGCTTCCATCTAACGAATTGCTTACAGATGAAGTTAATTTCCGGATGGAGGTCATTCAAAGTTTGACTGAGCCATGCGATCGCAAAACCTATGCGATTAGAAAGAAAGAAGCTGCCGAAAAGCTAGGTGTGTCAATTCGCCAAGTAGAGCGCTTACTGAAGAAATGGCGAGAAGAAAGATTGGTTGGGCTAGCGACTACGCGATCAGATAAAGGAAAGTATCGTCTTGACCAAGAATGGATTGATTTTATTATTGATACTTTTAAGAAAGGCAATGAAGGTAGCAAGCGGATGACCCGACATCAAGTTTTTCTTAGGGTCAAAGGCAGAGCCAAGCAACTTAACCTGAACAAAGGAGAATACCCCAGCCATCAGTCAGTCTATCGAATTCTTGATGAATATATCGAAGAGAAGCAGAGAAAGTTAAAAGCACGAAGCCCAGGTATGTTAGGGGAACGACTAACGCACATGACCCGTGATGGGCGAGAACTGGAGGTAGAGTGCAGTAATGATGTTTGGCAATGTGACCATACTCGTTTAGACGTGAGGCTTGTAGACGAGTATGGAGTTTTAGATCGTCCTTGGCTAACGATTGTTATCGACTCCTACTCCCGTTGCTTAGTAGGGTTTTATTTGGGATTTGATAATCCTAGTTCCCAAATTGATGCCTTATGAGGGAGAAAGTATCAGCCATTTTTTAGGTAGATTTCGACGAGAAAAAGGAAATAAATTTTCTGCCGCTAGTGGATTGGGTGATGTCGCAGGGCTTGGGGCGGTGTTAGCACGTTGGGAAAAGTTTTATTTCAATCCTTTTCCTACTCATCAAGAATTAGAAGCGCTAGCAACTGTAGTAGAAGTTGAAGCTGATAGATTGCGAGAAATGCTACCTCCACCTGGTGTAGGAATGAAGCACAGTCCCATTAGATTATGTGGACACTGTTATGCAGAGTCGCCATGTCATCAAATTGAGTGGCAATTTAAAGTAACGGTAGGATGCGTTAGCGAAGCTCCTCTGAAAGAGGCTCGCCACAAGTTACGCTTGCTATCAAAATGCCCTATTTGTGAAAAGCCTTTTACCATACCAGCTTTATGGGTGGAAGGGCATTGTCCGCGATGTTTTACATCCTTTGCAGAAATGGCAAAGTATCAAAAGCATTATTAAAGCCTGCTTGAAGAATAGCGATCGCCGTTCCCTTTAATAAAGCCATAGTAGCAAAATACGGCTTTTGGCTCTTACTAAAGCCAAGTGTAAACATAACAGTCACATAAGAATCACAAGTGAGGTAACAGCGCAAACTGGCTTCAAGTATGGGTTTCAAGGTTTTTGCATTTTGAAATATAATGCCGATCAGCCTTCTCAGTCACATGACAGTCACATAAGAATTATACATATTTAGCGGTTAGGGGATTCACGCCCAAAATGGTACATACTTGGCGCTTGGCGTGTTTTCTAGATGTATTCTCTGGATCGTAGGGTTTGATCAAGCCTTCATTGATTGTGTCAGAAATAATACGGGAAGCCATCGAATAATTTTCGTCTTTTATGGAGAAACGCTCTCGTAATGATGAGTTTGTCATGTGGTCATTTGAGACATGGCGTAAGCAAGCATGTTGGTAACAAGCTCGAACTCTATCTGCTTTATCCATATCAGTCAATTTTTTGTAAGCAAAAAGAGTTACTTGTGTGTGATTATTTGTCACCCTAAATTCTGGGGCTGGTAACTGAAAAAGTTCTACCGCATTGATAACTTTGTCAATACCGCTTCCCCGCTCTTCGCAAATATTTATACGACGCATGAAAGCAGCTAAGTCTTCGTTACGAGAACGAGGTGGTTCGTCAATAAACCGCATTGTATCGATAAGCGGAACGCCTGGATTGGTAATCTCAATCCTATCAGAGAAAATTTCAATTATTGGTCCAGTTCCAGTTATATTAAAATCTTGGTGAATAATTGCATTTGCAACTAATTCTCGAATGGCAATTTCTGGGTACATTCGTTGTTCTTCACGAAAAGCTTTACCAATCCGTTCATTTTTAGGTAATTGGTCATTAATAAACTCCACTATTTCTTCATAATCAATAGCGTAGCCTTTAAAGCCAGTTCGCTCTCGCTGGGTTTCAATCCGATTTTTTCCTTTGTAAATTACAACCCGGATTGCTTTACGTGACAAACGCTCAAAAACTTGCAAGTCTTTAGCGAAGAGGATAACACCTAAATTTGTTATATCAAATTTATTATCGATTCTTTTGACAATAAGCTTTTCTGAAACTAGTCGATTTATAATGCCATCTCTATTATCAGGTAAAGATTGTTTGGTTAAATCAAAATAGGCTGGATAATTTATATTTTTTATTACTTCATCTGCCGTTAAATGTTCTGAAGCAATTCCTTTTTCAAATGGTTCAAGAGAAAATAAAACCCATAGTTGTCGTTCTTTTTCAGGGAAATCTCTAAGTTTTTGTTTGCAACTTCCTACACGAATATATTCAGTTCCTTTAAAACCTACAGGAACGTGAGTCGCTTTGGGTATTTCAAAAATTACTATATCTTTACCTTCGTAAGGAAAATCATGTATTTTAAAATTGATTCGAGGGGATAATTGTGTCGCTAACCAATTTTCTAATTCTTGATTTCCAATTTTTTCTAATCGAGGCTTAAAAGTAGTACCGATGATTTCATGGTTATCGTTCTTTACACCCCAAACTAAATAAGCAGTATTTTTGCCGTGCAAAGTAGCTGAATTTGATAATGCTGACAAATATTCGCCTATATCATCTGGACTACTGTTATTTACTTTGAATTCAACCCATTCTGTTTCGTGGGGTAAGGATGTTAACCCTGAAAGCAATGATTCTAAATAACCTGTGTCCATTTTGTTAATTCAAAAATTCTAAATAACGAGAAACCAGTAAAAGTACTTATAAATCGGAGATGTAAAGCGTTATTTGAAATACTTCCATCTCTCAAAAACTATTTATTCTGCTTTACTCAAATAGTTTTTGAGATAGTAATCAATAATTGTTAATTAGACAGATAAATATATCTTCAAAAAAGCAGCATTTTTTAAAATTTTAGAAGCTGTGGTTGTACGGATTAAACTACAAAATTAGTTATTAATTATATCGCATGACTACTGGAAAGCGCACTTATTTCTCTCCCCCTACCGATTTAGTAATACTGTTTTATATACTCATAAGCCTTCCCAAACAACTCCTTATCCTGATGTAGCGCATACTTCAACAGGGTTTTACGCAATGCCTGCTTGACTTCCCGTTCCCCAGCGCTAGTTTGCTGCCAACCGGGAAACCTGACCAAACGCACGATTTCATCAATATCATTGACAATTCGCTCAACCATTTTCGGGGTTTGGTCGTTGCGGACTTCCATAAATAATTCGGTCAGTGCTGCCTTACCCCTGTCTTCGTCTTCCTCAACGGGTGTGTCTTTCTCTGCTAGGACTAAATCGCGGGCTAGGTCGAGCAGTTCCTTGAGGAAGGTAACGCTGTAGATTTGCCCTTGCTCGTGCCGTTCTTTCAGGGCTTCCAAACGCTCTGATAATGCCAGGAAGCGCGGATTACCGATATGCTTGTGAAGGCGACGGGCGATTTTAATTTCAATTTCCTTAGATTTTTTGTGCGGATCGGGGGAATTAAGGACAACTTCTAACAGTTCTGCATCTAGTACAATTTCGTCAAGATCATCACGCACCGCTTCCACATGGACGTTTTGGTGGATCAGTTCGATGGTTTTTGCCCCTAGGGCGTGCCAAATCAGTTTACCCATGCCCGTTGTTGGTTGCACGGACACATAAACTTGAGACAGCCACCTGTAATCCACCTCATGTTGTTGCAAGATGGGGTCGGGTGATAGTGCTTCCCACAAATCAGCAAGGTAGCTGTAATCAGCTGCAAAGGTATCGCGGACATCGTTGTTGGGCAGACAATCTTGGGCAGCGATAAGTCCTTCATATCCCGTCAAGGTGCGGTCTACTCCTGGGAAGTAGGCAAGACACTTCTGTATTACACCAGGAAGTTGGTCTTTCAGTTTGGCAATACCCGATACGACTTGCCGGAAGCTTTGTTCATCAAATTCCAGCGCTTGTGCAACATCATCAAACACACCCAGGTAATCTACCACCAATCCGTGGGTTTTCTTGTCGCCGTAAGTGCGGTTGGTGCGGCAAATCGCTTGCAGGAGGGTATGCGCTTTCAGGGGCTTATCCAAATACATCGCTTGCAGGATGGGCGCATCAAACCCGGTCAGCAGCTTGGCTGTCACTACCAAGATTTTCATCGGGTCGTTGGAGTCGCGGAACCTGTCTAGTAGTTTTTCTTCTTGGTCACGGGTGCGATTATAAGGTTTAAAGCGTTCATCTTTGCCCGTGGCGGAAATAACAATTTCGCTGGCTTCGCTGGGCAGGTGTTTGTCCAATTCGGCTTTGTACAGCAGACAGCATTCCTGGTCATAGGTGACAACCATTGCCTTAAAACCGTTGGGGGCGACTTTTTCCTGATAATGTTGGGCGATGTCGGCACAGATGTTTGCAACCCGGTCGGGTACTTTAACCAGCACTGCCATTCTAGAGGCTGCTTTGGCAAGGTTTTCCCTGTCTAAGTCGGACAAGCCCCCTGTTAACTCGGCATAGGCTTGATCAATGGCATCTTTATCAATATGCAGTTCCAGCAAGCGCGGCTCAAAATGCAGTGGTAGTGTTGCCCCGTCGCGGATGGATTCTTCAAAGCCGTAACGGCTCATGTAACCGCGTTCGTCTTCTTCTGCCCCAAAGGCGTAGAAGGTGTTTCTGTCGCTGCGATTAATAGGTGTTCCGGTAAAGCCAAACAAGAAAGCATTTGGTAAGGCAGCACGCATTTTTATACCCAAATCGCCCTCCTGGGTGCGATGGGCTTCGTCTACCAGTACGATGATGTTATCACGGTCGTTCAGGACACCATCGGCTTCGCCAAACCTGAAAATTGTGGTGATGATGATTTTGCGGGTATCCTGTTTGAGTAGCTTTCCTAACTCCGCACGGGTTTCTGCTTTCACCAAATTAGGGATATCTGAGGCGTGAAAGGTGGCGCTGATTTGGGCATCAAGGTCAATGCGAACTACGACAATTAATACTGTTGGGTTACGTAATTGTACTTGCAGCCGCATCTTTTGCGCGGCGAACACCATCAGCAAAGATTTTCCTGACCCTTGGAAATGCCAGATTAACCCTTTCTTGGGTTGACCCGCTACCACGCGGTCAACGATACGGTTGACGGCTTCATACTGTTGATAACGACAAACAATTTTTAAACGGCGCTTTTTCTTGTCTGTAGCGAATAAGGTGAAGTGGTTCAGAATATCCAGAATCACCCAGGGGCGTAGCAGGGAGGTAATTGTGTGCTTGAGGGACGCAAGGCTTGATGGGGGTGCGTCATCATCCAACCGCCACACACCCCATAACTCAACGGGCATTCTGATAGAACCATAGCGCAGTTCTTTGCCTTCTGTAGCGACGCTGAACACATTGCAGGCAAACAGTTCCGGGACGTTTTTCTCGTAATCGTCATGTACCTGTAATGCCCCATCAACCCAACTTACCGCTTTCCTCACCGGGGTTTTGGCTTCAATCAGCACCAGGGGCAAGCCATTTATCAGCAATACCAAATCAGCACGGCGTTCAGCGGGACCAGCACGGAAGGTGTACTGGGTGGTTACGATATATTGGTTGTTATCGAGGTTTGTGGGATCAATCAGGCGTACCGTGGTGTGTTCGTGGTTTTCGCCAAACGGCATCGAGCGATCGCCACGCAACCAGGCGGTAAATTCCTCGTTTGCCCTGATAATCCCATCGCTACGCACCGATAGCACAATTGCCCGCAGGCGGTACAATACTTCTTCAGCACGGTTGGGATTAGCGGTGATTTCTGGGTTAAGACGGATGAGGGCATCGCGGAGGAAGGATTCAACGAAGACATCTTGCGGCTGGCGGGGGATGTGTTGGGCGGGTAGGAAGTGCCAGCCGACACCGTTAAGTTTGTTACTTTTACGTGATATGCCTGGGGCAGGGGGTGCGATTGCTGTGACCTTGCCACAAAGGAGGTCACGCACAAAGGCTTCGACGGTGTTGGCTTCGTTGAAGGTAGTCATACTGAATCTACAAGAATAAAGTTTATAAGTATACGCCTAAGCTCTTGTAAATAAATTACTCTATCTCTTAAATGGTTTTCAGTAGACCTTAAATCATATAAAGTGGTTACTACCTGCTTTTGTCGTTCAATATTGGGACATGGGACATCTTGTGCCAAAAGTTGTGAACCGCTAATGTTTTTCTGAACACCCCCTCGTGCTAGAGAAGACGTAAGCTGCTGTCCTACAGGGGATGATAAAAATTCGTTTAAGTAATTTGCAAGCATCTTGCTGTTAGGTCTAAGCCGAATGAGGAATGCCGCAGGAATTGTGGGGATATTATTAGAACGAAAAACTGCTGTAATCCCGCATGTGCCACTGCGGCTAATCACAACATCTCCATCTTTCAATAAATGTTCCTTGTATTTATCAACACTTAGACTTACTCGCGGAATGGTGCAGTAATTAATATTGCCATCACCATCTATGTCACTCGTCCGAAGTTGATAAAGCTCTCCGTTATCGTCATAAAGCGAATTACTGAATCTGGGACCATAGCGAGAATCTGCTATTACATGTTTTAATGGAGTATTTTGCACGCTCTTATCAGCCAGGAATAGGTGACGAGCAACGGACTCTCGATTGCGTTTCGCCGTAAGGATTGCTTTTGCATAACACTCAATAGTTTTTTCTACTGCAAAAAGAACTTCGCTTACCTTCCTCTGCTCCTCCAGTGGTGGGAGGGCGAACTCTTCCTTTGCAAGGGTTTTCCAGTTGATGGTTGGCGACAAAGACCCTACAGAAATTGCTTTGGCACGTTCCATAAACAAGTCACTCTGCATAAAGAAAGGTAAAAAACCTGGGTCAACAACTGCTGGTTTGGCACGTAGGACTAAAGCGTGTGCCGAACAAATACCGTCAAAATCAGCAACCGCAACTTTACGCTGATAAACGCGACGGCGACCAAAAATAATATCCCCTTTGCGGAAGCACAGCTTTGTTGCTTCCACGTCAGACGGCGTACCCCATCGCCGGATTTTTAGCGAATCTGGATCAAGGTGTTCTAACCCAACGTAATACTCAACATCAGCTTCACTTGGATTGTCGATGCGTTCATTGACATTAGTTGCTATCTGGTCAAACCGCCAAACTTGCCACCCTGGTTTTAACTTATCGCCTTGTATCATCGTGTACTTATTCTACCCCTTGAAAACAAAAACTCTCCTTGAAAGCATTCATCCAAGAGACAGGAATTATACAATCATGTTGCAGCCGTCCCACAACAATAGCGGGATGAATGCCGATACGCTGGGCAAAATCGATAACATCTGTTTTAGATTTAAGTGCCGCTAATTCTCCCTCATACTCAGGTGGTATCAAAAATTCCCGCGCCCATTGATTTGCTTCGCGTTCTGGCTCCGATTCCAAACTTTCCCCACTATCCCATTCATCCAAAAAAATATTTTCTTTATCATGTAGTAGGATATGTCCTGCTTCATGGAAAAAATTAAACCAGAAGCGGTCATTAGTTTTACCGTACAGTGAAAGTTGAATCAGTGCCTTATGCGGGTTTAACCACCGGGCTACACCACTGACGTGCGCTCTGGAAATTGATGGTACTAAAACAAGCACAACCCCCGATTCTCGGCACAACTGTTGCATCTGTGGTTCAAATTCCTCTGGTGGTAAAACTGTCAACGTGCGAATTTCCCGCACCGCTTTTTCAAATTTTGGTTTACTATACTTCGGACAGTCCTGTTGTTCTGCCTCTATTTCACCCAAACGCAACCAAGCCGAAATAGCACCAACATCACTTTGTTCTTGGCGGGTGCGACGAAAGGAAACTTCCATACCTGCATAGTAACTTCGCCACTCTTCCGGCGAAGCCACACCGAAAAAATGCAGTAACTTTTTTACCAAACTTGGTTTATTCTTGGCAATTAAACGGCATTGGGGAATTACACCTTGGTTCATTAAGTCTTTGACTGGTAATCCATCTAACCAAGATGTCCACCCTTGTAAGCGGGTTTCTTCTTCTTTGCTTGCTAGAGCAGCGCGATATTGAGCTTCATATCTGAGCCAAAATGCTGCTGTACTCCCCAAAACCCGTTCTAGTTTTAGGGCTGTTTCTTCATTGATGGGTGCTTTGCCATTGATGAGCAAACTGATATGTTTCGTGGTGTAGCCTAAACGCTCTGCTAACTGTGCTTGTGTCCAATCACGCTCTTCTAATAAATCAGCGATGGTATCACCGGGAGGAGATACCCAATCTGGAGTGAATGTTCGGGTTGTCTCAGTCATGGTAATCCCCAATGAAAACAATACAAACAGCAGTAACTTTTGACCAATCAATGCTTCCATCCTCGGTAAAGGGGATGGGGTCGTTATCTGGCTTAAATACAAGTCGTTTTGCACCTTCTAGGTCTACTGCAAATTCACCTGCCCTATCTCCTTTTAAAGGATGGGGACGACCTGCAAGTAATTCAGTGACACAACCAGCCGCAGCAAGCATAGCCAACCGAGTTCTCAATTTCTTGGCACAGTTTGCACCCAAGTTTCTTTGTGCTACTTTTTCTTGCTCGCATAGGTTTTGCAGTTTGCGATCGCCGAAAGTGATTTCCATGCTTTAGTAGACTAATACAAGTTTACCATTTTGGTAAACAAATTTGTTAGATCCCTGAAAATATCATTATTAGTTTCAAGAAAACTTTACCAAAATGGTAAATAAATTAGTTATTTTCTAGAGAATCTAGCATATCAACTAAGGCATCCATCTCTTGCCAGAAGTTTCTGCTGCCTTGTTCCCAGTCAGCCCAAACTTCAGCCAGTGTTTTTACTTCTTGGGTTTGGTTGTTGGCTGTTGTCCGCCGGACATAAAGCGGGATGGACAGACTATAGTCCTGGGCGGCGACTTCTTTTAAAGTTGCAACTGTGGCAAAACCAGGTTCATCGCTGTAGTGCTGGTAAGCATTGAGGATGCGTGTTTGGTGTTCCGGCTTGAGAAAACTTTGTGCCTGTACGCGGGCGACTTCGTGAACCGCATCAATAAACAGTACTTTCCCTTGGCGATCGCGGGGTTTACTGGTACGGCAAATAACAATACAAGCTTCCATTGGTGAGTTGTAAAACAAGTTTGCCCCCAGCCCCAGCACGCATTCTACCAAATCTGCTTCCACCAGCTTTTGCCGCATCTGAGCTTCTTCCTTGCGAAACAGCACTCCATGCGGGAAAAGAATCGCACAGCGTCCCGTTTTGGGGTTAAGGCTTTTTAAAATGTGCTGGAGAAAAGCGTAATCAGCACGTCCTTGAGGCGGTGTACCCAAAAAGTTACGCCCCCACTGGTCAGTTTGAAACGCTTCCCGATTCCACTGTTTGATGGAGTAGGGCGGGTTAGCCAGGACTACATCAAACGTTCGTAGGCGATCGCTTTCAGTAAAAGCAGGACGTTCCAGTGTATCCCCCCGCATCACTTGGTAATCACCTACACCATGCAGCACCAGATTCATCCGGGCGATGGAAGCGGTCATGTGGTTGCGTTCCTGCCCGTACAGCTTGAGAGTACGATATTCACCTCCCTTGCGCTTAACTTCCGCAAGTGCTGAAATTAACATCCCTCCCGTACCGCAGGTGGGGTCATAAATGCTTTCGCCTGGTTCCGGTGCAAGCATCTGTACCATCAAATGTACCACAGTACGATTGGTATAAAATTCCTGTGCCGTGTGTCCGCTATCATCAGCAAATTGTTTAATCAGATACTCGTAGGCATTGCCCAATTCATCTTCAGGGATGTTTGCCAGAGATAGCACCACGCTGGAAAAATGCTCTAACAGGTTTTTCAGAGTGTAATCGGGCAGACGTTCTTTATTTGTCCACGGTGCATCCCCAAAAATCCCATCCAACCGACCTGGGTTAGCAGCTTCAATTTTCCGCATGGCATCCTGCAAAGCACGCCCTACGTCCTTGGCAACAATACGAACATCCTTCCAGTGATTGCCTTCTGGGATTTGGAAACGGTGTTCGTCAGGAAAATCTTCTCCGTATTCCTCTATCATTGCTTGGTATTCTTCGTCCCAGACATCACAAATGCGCTTGAAGAACAGCAACGGCAGGATGTAGCTTTTCCAGTCAGTACGATCCACAGGACTGCCACGTAAGATGTTTGCCGCTTCCCATAGATGGGACTCTAGCTCTTGTAAGGTAATGGGGGCATCAAACAGTGTTCCCTGGATCATGGGTTTCCATACTGAAATCAACGAGCAGCCTTTGTCTTGATGTTAAAAACACCAAAATACAGCGACGACCATTATAGGACAGAACCCTTATTCTATGCTGTTATACATCAAGCTTTAAGATGGATAGCGCAACCGTGTAATCGAGATGAACGACTTAGTTGTGAAAGTCCTGATGCAGCACAACTATTAATCATTGCTGTTAGTGGGTTGCTAGTAGCAGATGTAGCGCAGCAAGTTGCATAAGTTTTTCCCTCAGCTAGAGGCGTGGTTAAATTCACGTCTCTTTCTTGCTTAGAACTTTTGGACGAATAACTTTTTTTCTCAAAACTCTATCAATCATTCCTCCAATCGACACTCCTGCGTAAAACGACATGAGCATTATCACAATTCAATGTCGCCTGGTTGCGAACGAATCCACCCGTCGCTATCTTTGGCAGATTATGGCAGAGAAAAATACACCTCTGGTTAACGAGCTTTTGAAGCAAGTAGGGAAACACCCTGATTTTGAGAAATGGTTACAAGCAGGAAAACTTCCACCCGGAGTGGTAAGACCTTTGTGTAACTCGCTTGTAAGCCAAGAGTGTTTTGCAAACCAACCCAAAAGGTTTTATAAATCAGCTATCGAATTAACGGAATATATCTACAAATCCTGGTTAGCTTTGCAACAGAGACGACAAAAGCAAGTAGATGGAAAAACCCGCTGGTTGTCTATGCTCAAAAGTGATGCTGAACTGGTCGAAATCAGCGGTTGTAGTCTGGAAAATATTCGAGCTAAAGCCCTCGAAATCCTAGTGAGAATAACTACTTATTCCAGTAATCAGCAACAGCAGAAGAAAAAAAGTAAAAAAGTTAGTAATTCCAAAGCTTCTTCCAAGCTATCAACTACCTTATTTGAGACTTACGACCAAACAGAGGATAAGCTAGAGCGCTGCGCTATCACCTACTTACTGAAAAATAACTGCCAGGTAACAGAAGAAGAGGAAGATGAAAAAAAATTTGCTCTGCGTCGTCGCAAAAAAGAAAAAGAAATTGAACGTCTTAAAGAGCAACTAGCTAGTCGAATGCCTCATGGTAGGGATTTAACCGGAGAACAATGGTTGCAAACGTTGCTTATTGCTACAACAACTGTCCCTGAAAGCGAAGAAGAAGCCCGTTCTTGGCAAAGTAGTCTTCTCAAAAAACCAAGCTCTATTCCATTCCCAGTCGAATTTACATCCAAGGAAGACTTGGTTTGGTCAAAAAACCAAAACGGTCGTATCTGCGTTAAGTTCAGCGGTTTGGGCGAGCATATATTTGAAGTGTATTGCGATCGCAGACAACTTCATTGGTTTCAACGCTTCTTAGAAGACCAGCAAATCAAGCGTAGCGGCAAAGACCACTATTCCAGTGGTTTATTCACCCTATGTTCGGGTTGCTTGGCTTGGCAAGAAAACGAAGGCAGAGGCGTTCGCGGTAGCGCGGCGACAGCCGCACTCTGGAATGTTCATCGTTTGACTCTCTACTGTTCCTTAGATACTCGTTTATGGACAATTGAGGGAACAGAAACGGTAAGCCAAGACAAAGCTGCTGAGGTAGCCAAAGAATTAACCAAGATGCAAGAGAAAGGCGACCTCAACCCAAATCAGCAAAATTATGTCAAACGCCTTAGCTCAACGCTAACCAAAATCAACAATCCTTACCCACGTCCTAGCAAGCCTTTGTATCAAGGTCAAACATCAATCCTCGTTGGTGTCAGTCTTGGCTTAGAAAAACCTGCAACCGCAGCAGTCGTTGATGCTTCCACCAACACAGTGCTTGCATACCGTAGTCTTAAACAGTTACTCAGCGAGAATTATAAATTACTTAACCGCCAACGACAACAGCAACAACGAAACGCTCACGAACGCCACAAAGCCCAAAAACGCAGCACACCAAATCAACTATCGGAATCCGAACTAGGAAAACATCTAGATAACTTGCTTGCTAAGTCAATTATTACTCTGGCTCAAACTTACCAGGCAGGCAGCATCGTTGTACCCAATATCAAAAATGTGCGCGAGGTTATTCACAGCGAAATTGAAGCCAAAGCCGAGAACAAATGTCCCAACTTCAAGGAGGGTCAACAAAAATATGCCAAGCAATATCGTCAAAATATCCACCGTTGGAGTTACAGCAGATTAATTGACTGCATTCACACTCAAGCAGCTAAGGCAAAAATTCCCCTAGAACAAGGACCCCAACCCATTCGAGGCAGTCCCCAAGAAAAAGCACGTTCTTTAGCGATCGCAGCTTACCATTCTCGTCAAAATAAATCTTAATCTCTCGATTGAGCAAAAATACCGAACCTTGAAAATAAAATAAGTAATAGCGCCGCAGTTCATGTTCTTAGGAACCGCTGAACTGTGAAAAATCTGGGTTAGTTTGACTATTGGAAGATAGTCTTGCTTTCTGACCCTAGTAGCTGCTCACCCCGATGCTGCTGTCTGCGGACAGGAATTAGGTGCGCTCCCAGCAAAAAGGGCGCGGATATACTGCTGTAGTGGCTACCAAATCACCGCTCCGAAAAACCTATGCAGAACTAGGCAAGCCTAGGTAAATCTGTACAAAGTCGGAGCGTGCAGACTAAGACTCTAGAAGTCTACGATTTTTGAGTCATGACACCTACAAGTAAACGCCAGCTTGTAGCTCTGTCGAGGGTAATTAAGGAATCAGCGAACAGGTTTATAGCTGTAGTGTTACCCTCCTAACAAGCTCAATAATCATTGTCGAGGCAAACATTACCCGTAAGGGATTGGCTGAATAAGCCACTTATATCTCTGCATAATACAAGTTATGCATAGATATACCAAAATTTTAGCTAACAGTAAAAAGCCCCCGACCAAGGGGGAACCCATCCCAATCCTTGTTTTTAGCGATTTCAAAAGAGAACAATTTCTCAATTCATCCGCGCTTTCTTGCGCTACAAAGGTTCCAGGGTTTTGTAGCACCAAAAATTGCTCTTTTTAATGGTAATTTGGGAAGGACAAAAACACATCCGCGCTACACACCCCGGAATCATCCGCATAACAAGGGTTTTAAGGGGGAGGAGTAACAATAACCCTCCCCGTGTAGGGCGGGTTGAAAGGCTTTTGCTTTGCATCCAGGGAAACAACAGAGGAAGTAACAATAACCCTCCCCGTGTAGGGCGGGTTGAAAGGACAATGCTGGCTTTTTACCTAGCTTGCGATCGTAACAATAACCCTCCCCGTGTAGGGCGGGTTGAAAGGCTATGGCAACTCCAGCTATATTCTGACTTACCTGAACCGTAACAATAACCCTCCCCGTGTAGGGCGGGTTGAAAGGTCTGCCCTATCCTCACTAGCCGAACTACTGAAGTAACAATAACCCTCCCTGTGTAGGGCGGGTTGAAAGTGTAAGCGCAACTCTGATCCTATGCAAGTTGTTGCGTAACAATAACCCTCCTGGTGTAGGGTGGGTTGAAAGCAATGGCAAACTGTTGGAACCTCCCACTTTGGGGCTGTAACAATAACCCTCCTCGTGTAGGGCGGGTTGAAAGGAATTGCTGTCAAAATATTTTAGCCAAGTAAAAATATACAAACAGGGATTTATTTATATTTGAAATTGGATGGGTTGAAAGGGTTCAAATCCGTCTGCTTTGTTTGCAATACCTTATTTAAGGTTAAAATATTAAATTACGCTCTAACTTTGTTTCTAGCAACGCATGCTGTAGCAATTCTTACACAGCTAAATCAAAATCAAAGTAAGCGACATTTAATTTGTTAACGGCTACAGAAAATGCATATGCGACGTTAATTTGTGAAATGCGACATTAATTTGTGAAATGCGACATTAATCTGTGAACAGCGACATTTAATTTGTGAATGTACAGTACAACAACAGCGACCTTTAATTTGCGAATGTACAACAAAGCCAGCAGTCGGATTTGAACCGACGACCTTCCGATTACAAGTCGGATGCACTACCACTGTGCTATGCTGGCGTACTTGGCTCTTCTACGATAAGAGCTACCTTATCTTTTTTGAGCATCACACTAGTTCATGATTATATCACAAGCTACCTGATTGTGCAACATGTAGTTGAAGAGCAGTATCAGTCTAAATTGCACTGAAAATAGCTAATTGTTCTGATACTGTTCATTTCTCGACCTGAAACATATTTTTAAGCGCAGCAAGTGTAATGAAACTCAAAGAAATTTGTGATTTCTTTCACTGATGATGTTGATAAACTAAATCATAGACCAAAGCCACCTTAAATTATGGGCTAGACACAAAAAGATCTGGTACAGTTTTAAGGCACCATTTTTTCAGACGGCTAGGTACACTGAACAAAAAGACAGAATTGTTTTTTACAGATCATCAGAAGCATGGCAGCGTTGATCGGACGAGATTTCTTAAGTCTGGCAGACTTTAGTCCAACGGAAGTTCTAGAACTTCTGCAAATGGCATCGCAGCTAAAATCACAAAAGCTGAGGTTGCGGTGTCAGAAGGTGTTGGGGCTGTTGTTCTCCAAGGCTTCAACTCGGACAAGGGTGAGTTTTACTGTAGCAATGTACCAACTGGGTGGACAAGTGATTGACTTGAATCCTAATGTCACTCAAGTGAGTCGCGGTGAACCAGTGCAGGATACAGCGCGGGTTTTGGATAGATACCTCGATGTTTTGGCTATTCGTACCTTTGCACAGCAAGAATTAGAAATTTTTGCCAATTATGCCAAAATTCCTGTTATTAATGCTCTCACTGATTTAGAGCATCCCTGTCAGGTACTCGCTGATTTGATGACAGTTCAAGAATGCTTTGGCACTTTTTCTGGATTGACTTTAACTTATGTAGGAGATGGGAATAATGTTGCTAATTCCCTGCTGTTAGGCTGTGCTTTGGTGGGAATGAATGTGAGAATTGCCACACCTAGTGGATTTGAAGCAAATGCAGCAATTATAGAAACAGCACGTTCCATTGCTGGCAATAAAACCGAAGTCCTCTTAACTCATGACGCCGAAGTCGCGACAAAAGGTGCTCATGTCATTTACACTGATGTTTGGGCAAGTATGGGGCAAGAATCAGAAGCAGACGATCGCATGCCAATTTTCCAACCTTATCAAGTCAATGAACAACTGATGAGCCTTGCTCACCCAGAGGCAATTGTTTTACACTGTTTACCAGCACATCGCGGTGAAGAAATTACCGATGAGGTGATGGAAGGTTCTCACTCACGCATTTGGGACCAAGCAGAAAATCGGATGCACGTTCAAAAAGCTTTACTTGCAAGTATCTTAGGGGCAGAGGAATTTTAAGTGAAGACGAGTAAGTTGCTAAGTATTTACTCCTCACTTTTAACTCCTCTGTTGTAAATTCTTAGATAAAAAATCAAAAATCCCAAAATATATAGTGCATAGGGAGGTTTTTTGTAGTACTAATGTTCTAAGAACATTTGTATTTACCTCCCTACAAATTTATGGAACGTCTCACAGAAGCGCAAAGAGAACTTTACGAATGGCTAGGAGAATACATACGAGTCCATCAGCATTCACCTTCAATTCGACAAATGATGCAGGCGATGAATTTAAAATCGCCTGCACCAATTCAAAGTCGCTTGGAACATTTACGCACCAAGGGGTATATTGAATGGAATGAAGGTAAGGCGCGGACAATTAGAGTTCTGCAAGCGATAAAACAAGGTGTACCAGTTTTGGGAACAATCGCCGCTGGTGGATTAATAGAACCCTTCACCGAGGCTGTAGAAAATGTAGATTTCGCTAATTTGTCATTACCTCCCCAAACTTATGCTTTGCGGGTAACTGGCGATAGCATGATTGAAGATTCTATTGTCGATGGAGATTTGGTATTTCTGCGCCCAGTACCAGAACCTGATCAGGTGAGAAATGGGACTATCGTCGCCGCACGAGTGGATGGACATGGTACAACATTAAAGCGGTTTTATCGACTAGGCGATCGCGTCACCCTCAAACCTGCAAACCCCAAATACAATCCCATAGAAGTGAACGCTGTTCAAGTGCAGGTGCAAGGTTCCCTTGTTGCCATTTGGCGCAATTACAACTGATAAATAGGGAATAGGGAGTAGGGAATAGGGATTGGGTAATGGGTAGTAGTTAGTGGATAGTGGGTAGTGGGTAGTAGGTAGTGGATAGTGGATAGTGAAACAACAACTCACAAATGTAGAGACGCTTCAAACAGCGCGTCTCTACAACCAACAACCAACAACTAACAACCAACAACCAACAACCAACAACCAACAACCAATAACTAACCACTAACAATTCCCACTCCCCACTCACCACTTCCCTTATCAATGAATTAGTTTATGTATTTAACAAAGAATCAAGTTAAGCAACCGCCCACTTTCAAACTCAAATTACCGTTTGTAGGTGAAACAAGGGGCGGTTATCAGACACAACCATCACCAGGATGCCCCAGAATGCCACCATCTCTGCAATTGCGGGGATATCAGCAACAAGCCGTTAACAACTGGTTTGCCAATAACGGCAGAGGTACCCTGAAAATGGCAACTGGTAGTGGGAAGACAATCACGGCGTTGGTGATCGCCTGCGAATTATACAAGCAAATTAACTTGCAAGTCTTGGTGGTGGTGTGTCCTTACCGACATCTTGTCACTCAATGGGCGCGAGAATGCGAAAAATTTAATTTGCAACCTATTTTAGCTTTTGAAAACGTACGCAATTGGCAGAGCCAACTTTCTACACAACTTTATAATATACGTTCTGGTTCTCAACGTTTTCTCACGGTGATTACTAGCAACTCTACCTTAATTGGAGATGGCTTCCAATCTCAACTCAAGTATTTTCCGGAAAAAACTTTAATTATTGGAGACGAGGCACATAACTTAGGCGCACCCAGGTTGGAAGAAAGTTTACCTCGCCGTATTGGCTTGCGACTGGCTTTGTCTGCTACGCCAGAAAGGTATTTTGATGAAGGGGGAACCCAATCTTTATTTGATTATTTTGGTCCTGTTCTCCAACCAGAATTAACTTTAAGAGATGCAATTGCTCAAAATGCTTTGGTACATTATCTTTATTATCCTATATTAGTAGAATTAACAGATACAGAAAGCCGCGCTTATGCTAAATTAACGCAAAAAATTGGACGGGCGCTACTTTATCGGCAACGAGAAAATGTAGAATCGGCATATTTTGAAGATAACGAAGATTTGAAGCCGTTGTTGATGCAACGAGCCAGGTTAATTGGTGCAGCAGAAAATAAGTTAAATGCTTTGCGTGAGTTAATGTCAACTCGCCGCGAAACGACTCACACGCTTTTCTATTGCAGTGATGGTTCACAAGACGTGGGACAGCGTTCTAGCTTGCACCAACTAAAAGCCGTCGCCAAAATTTTGGGGGTAGAACTTGGTTACAAGGTAAGCACCTACACCGCCCAAACATCTTTAGAAGAAAGAGAAGTTTTACGCCGTCAATTTGAAAGCGGCGAATTGCAAGGTTTAGTAGCAATTCGTTGTTTAGATGAAGGGGTAGATATTCCAGCAATTCAGACGGCTGTGATTTTGGCAAGTTCTGGTAATCCTCGCCAGTTCATTCAGCGGCGCGGACGAGTTTTGCGTCCTCACCCAAAAAAGGAACGCGCCACAATATTTGACATGATTGTTTTGCCACCAGATTTAGACAGGAAAACTTTAGAAGTTGAGCGCAATTTACTGCGAAAGGAATTACTTAGATTTGTTGAGTTTGCTGATTTAGCTGATAATGCAGGTGAAGCTAGAATCAAGCTATTGAACTTACAGAAGCGATACGGATTACTGGATATTTAATTTTTGAGTATCGCGCCAATCCGCCAAGAAAAACTTTGCGGATTGGCGTGAAATAATTTTCACATCTGGGCAAGAAAAAATTTAAATTATTATAAATAGATGATCTACCGAGCGGGGCAATGGGGTATACTTAAGATAATGGGAATATTGACTATTTTTTTAAAGTAAGCAAAATTTTCATTATAATAGAAATGATATTAACTAATATGATAATCTCAGAAAGACCCAAAAATCAAGCATTTTTTGAAAATTTTATGAAATAAAATGCGCGAATTTTGAAAAATTAAAAACTTACATATATTAAGATGCAATAAGCCCAGTAGACTGGTTAAAATATAACTAAAATTTTATTGAAAAAAAATGAATAAAGAAGATAATAATAAAGAACATAATATAGATGAAGTGCAGGAGCCAATTACCAGTGCTCCCCCAGAAGTGCGGCAAATTATTGATCGCGTATGGCAACTAGAAAAAAGCCGACTAGATAAGAAAATTAACAGCCATATTAATGATGATATTCTGGCGATTGTGAAGGAAGCGGTACGATGAAGCTGACTTCAATTAAGCTTTGCAACTTTCGGTCTTTTTATGGCAAAACGCCGGAAATCATCCTTGCGGGAACAGAAACTTGCAACACAACGATCATTCACGGCAATAATGGTTCAGGAAAAACCAGTCTCTTGAATGCGTTTACTTGGGTGCTGTATGAGAAATTTAGTGCAGCTTTTGCATCAGTTGAACAGTTGGTGAATAAGCGGGCGATCGCCGAAGCAAAACCAGGGCAAGCTGTAGAATGTTGGGTAGAGTTGGAGTGGGAACATGAAGGCAAACGCTACAACGTGAAACGCGTGTGTCGGGTTTATAAAAATGAAACCGACGTCAACGTTACCAAAACAGAATTGCGTATGCAGGTAGCTGGGGATGATGGACGTTGGTATTTTCCACCTCAGCAACCAGAAGAAGTGATAGCCCAAATTTTACCTATTAGTTTACATCAATATTTCTTCTTTGACGGCGAGCGTATTGAAGAGATAGTCCGTTCTGATAAGAAAGCGGAAATTGCTGAAGCCACAAAGATTTTTTTAGGTGTGGAAGTCATCAACCGTTCCATCACTCACCTCAAGGAAGCTAAAAAAACTTTAGAAAATGAGTTAAAGGCAATTGGTGATTCAGAAATTAAACAGCTTTTGAAACAGCAGGACAATCTAGAACAGGAAATTGAGCGCATCAGCAAGCGACAAACAGAAATTAAACAAGAGTCGGAATATCAAGAAACTTTTAAAAAAGAGACAAGCAACCTTTTAAGAGAACTCAGTGCTGCCAAGGAATTGCAAGAAAGACGGCAAGAGTTAGAAAAACAGAAAGCTTCAAGTCAGGAAAACCTGAGAGAAAGTAAGGAAGCAATCAAAAAAGCGATTTCTGCACGCGGTTATACAGTATTGCTCTCAGAAACAACAGCACAATTTCGGGAAATTATAAATGATTTGAAGCAGCAAGGGAAGTTAACCTCTGGAATTTCACGGGAATTTGTGAATGAATTACTTGACTCTCAACGCTGTATTTGTGGTGCAGACTTACGCGATGGAAGTCACTCGCACAAGAATGTCAGAAAAATATTGGATAAAGCGGGTTCTTCGGCGGTGCAAGAAACAGCCATCCGCATGAGTGCTCAAGTGGATGAAATTGACAAGCAAGCAGTCAGCTTTTGGGAAGAAGTTGACAGAGAGCAAGCGAGGATTAATCAGTTAAGGCAAACTATCTCGCAAATTGAAGGTGAGTTAGATAATATTCAAGAACGCTTGCGGAAAGATGCCAATGAAGAAATTAGCAGTTTACAAAAGCGGTTGGATGAGATTGAAGAGAAAATCAGACATTTAATATTAGAACAGGGTGCCAATCAGCAGCAAATTGCGACTCTTAAAACTGAGTTGGAAGTTTTGAGAAAACAAATCGCCAAACAGAAACTAAATGAGGAAAGACAAGCACTGGCGCAGCGACGCATAGCCGCAACTCAAGATGCAATTGAACGTTTCACGGAAGTCAGAAACCGTCAAGAAAAGCAGTTTCGCTGGCAACTCGAAAAGCGAGTCCAAGAGATATTCAGCGAAATTTCATTTACACCATATATTCCTAAAATCAGCGATAAATATGAACTGACGCTTGTAGAAAATACTGCTGGTTTAGAAATGCCAGTTGCAGCTTCTACAGGAGAGAATCAAATTCTCAGTTTATCTTTTATTGCCAGCATTATCGATATGGTACGGGATTGGAGTGAAAAGAAAAAAATTCTGCTGGTTCCCGATAGTAGTACTTTCCCAATTGTCATGGATTCGCCCTTTGGGAGTTTGGATGAAATTTCTCGGCGACAAATTGCCAAGACAATTCCTAAATTGGCAAATCAGTTGATTGTGTTGGTGAGTAAGACGCAGTGGCGCGGTGAAGTCGAAGAAGAGATGGCAGAAAGAATTGGTAGGGAATATGTGCTGACTTATTATTCTTCTAAGCCTGATTGTGAACAAGATTCTATTGAGTTGGGTGGGGAACGCTATCCTTTGGTTAGGCAAAGTCCAAATGAGTTTGAGTATACGGTGATTGTTGAGGTGAACCGCGAGGGGTAGGGATATGAAAATTTCGCGCAAAGGCGCAAAGGCGCTAAGTACATGATTGCATCTCTTTCATAGCGAAAACTTAAACCAAGACTCTGCGTCCCTTTGCGCTTACTTAGCGTTCCTCTGCGTTTAAAAACATTACGAATTAATAAAATGCTGTACTAAGAAAAACTTTGTGTCTTTGCGTCTTAGCGTGAGAATTTAAGAGAAATGAACCGCCAAGACGCAAAGGACGCAGAGGGAAGAGACTGTTTAAGAAGTAAAAGTTAAAACAATAGCAAGGTGTTGGGTTATGGTTGCAAGTTCAGACAAACGATATATGACTCCCCAGGAATACCTGGAATGGGAAGAACGCCAAGACACCAAATATGAGTACGTCAACGGCGAAGTCTTTGCGATGACTGGGGGTACTATTCCTCATACTACCATTGCCCTAAACCTGGCTTCGGCATTAAAAAGCCATCTCAGACGTCGTGGTTGTCGTGCTTTTATGGCGGACGCAAAAGTAGGCGTATCTGAGAATGGACCATTTCACTATCCGGATGTGGTGGTGAGTTGTGATGAACGAGATAGACAAGCTATTAAGTTCATTCAGTATCCTTGTTTAATTGTTGAAGTTCTTTCGCCTAGTACAGAAGCTTACGACAGAGGCGGTAAATTCTACCAATACCGTCGCATCCAAACTTTGAAAGAATACGTTCTCATCGATGCTGAAAAAATCAGTGTGGAGTGTTTTCGGCTGAATGAAAAAGGTATTTGGGAATTACATCCCTATGAAGAGGGGGATGAAGTTCACTTAACCAGTGTTGATTTTCACTTTCCCATATCCCTTGTTTACGAGGATGTCCAGTTTCCGAGGTAGGCGTAGTTTTAAACGAACCGCCAAGACGCCAAGGGCGCAGAGGGAAGAGAGGGCGATCGCTTGTCGCTTAGTATAAAATAGTGCGTTCTGGAGTGCGATCGCTTCAAGCTTTCAGTTAAGATGGCAACAAACTAGATAGCAATATTATGGCTGCAAATAGAATCAAAATTGCGAAAGATAAGGTTGAATTAGTTAAAGCTTTAGTAGCTTCAAAGGATACAACTGGTCCCTTCCAAACTTATGTAGAGGTTATGGTGTTTGCAGCAGCTTTAGGGGCAAAGCATAAAAAGCGAGTTCCTTTAGAGGCAGTTGCAAAAGATTTATCTCCTCTACGACAGGATTATTTTACCAGCAGCTTTGCTCTGTTAATTAATTTATTGGCTATTACCGAAATAAAAGACATTAAGATTTTAGGTGATGATGATGTAGCTGACGAGCAACGCATCCATATTTTTGAAGAGTATGCTAATGGTGGACTGGAAATTTTGCAAAATGAACTGCGTGGAGCAGTAGACTATTCGGAGCGGCTTCTCTTGATTCTTAGTTCTCAAAGATTTAAGCAAGAACAGCAAGAAGAGGAATTTGACCTCAGCAAATTCCTTTCTTAAGTAAACTAATTTTGACCCTCTGTAAAATTACAATTTTTCTTTCATTACTCTACTACTCTGTATCTAGCTCATCATCATCATCAGATGTTTGTTTAGCTAAAGACTGATTATATAATTCAGGCAAACCAGCAGCTAGTACAGCAGAAAATCTGTCACGAACCATATCTTCTTTTTTCTTATCATTCAATTTTTCATGTTCTCTACCATAAAAGGCAACAGTATCAAAACCTTTATGTAATGCTTTATAAGCATCAGTACAACCAGGCCACTGGGCTTTATTTGTTTCTGCATTAAAGAAATTTAGTAGCCTTCGCCTCGTTAACATCTGATAACCTTTAGCAGCATCAATTTCAGTTTTTCGAGAACCGAAGTACCACAAGGATAATAATGAAAATATTCTATCTTCTACTGCTTTTGCAACCTTGATTTTGTTATTTCCAGGGTTGATAGCTACAAATGTCCATAGAGGATAGGAGTCTCCTGGCAAACTGGCATCTACTCTAAGAATATCTTTGTCATATAACCGATCCAAAAAGTTCAATACATTTTCTATGTTGCCTAAGTTTACATCTTTACCTTTAGATTCAAATTCCACTATTTTCCCCAGACGAACCATAGCTTTCTGAAATATTGTTTTGAAAGCCCATTGATTCTCTTTCATCCGAGTAATAGCATCTTGATGAGCTAGTATTTCTCGTTTATTCCAATCACTATCTCTGGCAATTTCCTGTTCCCGAATAATTCCTTTATGTTTGCTCGTTTGAGCTTGAAATTTCCCAAAGTTACCCTCAATTAAATTATTTTCACGAGCATACTCAAGCAAGTTACTGTATGGTTTGAACTCTAATAAAAGTTTTAATAACCAGGGACGAAAGTTAAATTTAAAACCTTCTATTGCGGAGTCAAGGTAATTTTCTGGTATTCGCACAAATGGTGTAACTGGTTCTCCATCTTCATCACAGTAGTCTTCTACATAATATTCTTTGAGAGAACGCCCCTCATACTGAACTTCTTTATCATTTATACCGAGTGCAGAGTCAATACTTTCGATAAAATCGAAAACTTGCTTCTTTTCCATTGGATCGCGTGGTGGTTTTAGATCCAATATTGCCGAAACCAATAAATCTAAATGGACTAACGAATTCAAATAGTAGGAACTATCAAACCGATTTGAGTCATCTTGCCAGCGCACGAGAGACAGAGGAAGCCGATCTTTCGTATCTTTAGCTGTACTTTCAGTCAATAATGTTCTAACACATTGTGCGCTAATGCTCTTGTCATCAAGGATTAGCTCTCTAGCCTTATCTACTGTCTTAGCATTTTTATTCAAGTCAGTGAATAATTCACGAGCAATTCCTCGAATCGAATAGTCAGCTTCACTCTGAACATTCTCGAAACCAGCACTTGGATCAAGCAAAACGAACAAGACTGGAATTTTAGTTTGTTGTTCAACTGTACGAAGAGTACCGCCTCTAAATTTTTGATCTTCACGGAAAGTACGGAGTGCCCAAAGACGATGTTGTCCATCTACAGCTACTGCTAATACTCGATCTTCATCCCACCTAAGTCGAGCAGAGAGTCCAAAAGAAACGAATTGAACTCCACCAAAGTTAGAAACCTTTGTTTGTGGGTTATTCCATTGTGCATCATCGGGATCAGTACCATCCCAAGGAATAGGAGGAGGCTCGATATTTGTAGAATCATTGAAAAAATCTTGAATTTTACCATCCGCTCCTTTTGGCATTAATACAATAGTAATTGCATTAAAAAATTTGAGCTTTTTTGGATCTAAAAGGTAACCTTTAACAATTTCATCTTCTACTCTTTTTTCATCAATCTCCCTTTGGAAAAGTTCTTTTAATGACCATTTTGTATCTAATGATGCAGGAATTTGTTCAGCGATTTTAAGTTCATCAATTGCTCTGTTTATTTCAATCAATGAAAGGAAGTAAGGAAGTGCTATACCTTCCGACAATGTGTAAATACCAGTTAAACCATATAGAGGTTTATTGAACCTTGCTTTTCCTTCGTTATTTGAGAATATTAGCATTTTGTGTCAACCGTATCTAAGAGTAAATGATGGAATAAATAACCTAGATAAAATATCTTCAATTAGCTTGTCTGAAGCCTGTTCAGAGCATTCATAATCTCCATCAACTTGATTATCCAATTCGTCATCCTCATCAATAGCATCTGGAGCAATGTTTGAAGTACTATATGAAGTGTGAATTATTAAAAGTCTGCATCGGTTAATTTTGTGCCCAGCAGTCGCCAATCGTTCGCGTAGAATGCTACTCTCACGAAGATGGCTGCGAATTCGAGAGTATAAATTAGTCGCCTTACCTATATATAATGGCTGCTGAAATATCAGGGAATTATTCAGAAGCATACACAGCAGTTGACGAAAGGACGAATCAGCAGCTAACTCTTTCAGCAACAGTTCTTTAGAAAATGAAGTCTCCGCTTGGAGTCTGATCCTGTGTGCTGGAGGAAGTCTTGTTTCTCTGGGAGCCGAATGCTCCTTACAAAGTTCCTCCAGAATATACTGAACGAAAACTTCAGGATCGTGTTTAGCAGCAGGATCAAGCTCAAATCGCCGATACCAAGCGTAAACACCACCGATATTTTCGGGGATGCGGCTTAAAACAGCACTATTTCCGCGCATCTGTGCTAAGTCGTACAAGACGACGTTTTCACTTAGCTGTTGCACAGCATCATTGCCATGTAGCCATGCCACAAAGTAGACTCCTTTTATACATTACGTATCAAGGTAGCATAAGAATTTCTCTATGGGCGAGTCATCATTAGTAACTACAGAACGGGTGGAAGCCCTACCGCCTTCGGTTCAACAAACTTGCCATCAAAACTTATTGTTTTATTTTCAAAAGTTCTAGCTTTAGCCAAATCCTTGCGAAGTTCAGCACGTTCCATCTGATCCTGAATTCCACCCAAGATGTAGATCAATAACCGCGCCGCCAAATCCCGTCCAGCAACCTGCACCCGCTTTTTGTTTGGGTCATACAAAATACCGTACCAGAGAGATTGAGGGTACTCCATACCGCTAAAACCACCAGAACGGTCGAACTTTTGCAGCTTCTTAAAAATGTCTGCTAGCGAAAAACCTTTCTTAAAAACCAGAATACCCAAAGCTTGCGCTAACGCTACTTGACCAACAGGACGGAAAAGCATATTTCCTTCGCCGCCATCCTTCTCAAAGCTGAACCGCCGCAACGCAGGCGTACCTTCATCTTCAAGAAGCTTATAACTTGGAAGCATTGCCAAATAATCGAATAACTTGTGAAACTCCTGTATCCCCTCCTCAAGTTCCTCATCCTCTGGACGCATGGGAATTAAACCTTTATCCAAGGGTTTCCAGTGAGAGTACTTTTGCCCCAAGTATCGTTCAGACATTTCTTTGACAGCTTGCAGTGTTGTCAAAACTGTTGAGTTCGCTGCAACTGTCGCACTATTCCAATTGACGCGAGGCTTTCGCGTTTCTTGTTGTTCCAAAAGCGGATGGTTGACAGCGATTTTTCTAGCAACAATCGAAAAACCATCATCCTCATTGAGCTGTGCTAACTGACCTTTACTCAAGGGTGCAGCCATCAGGTTAACATGAACAAAGATGGATCTCACCCGTCGCCTTGCCTCTTGGCGGGTTTCGCCAGCCGCAACCGCACAAATGAACTCAATACCAATTTTTTCCTTGGGCAAGCTTTGCAGGTAAGCTGGTTCTACGTGGTACTTTTCTACCAAGTCAGCCAACGTAATGAAAGTTTCGTAAGCAGTTTTATCCTTTCTGTATCGCTGGAGTTTGCCAGTTTTGAGTAACTCCATCAAACCCTGCACCCCCATCAATCGGTGTTGACCATCCAAAGCATAAATGGTCACATTCTCCTCAGAAAGATTTAGCAGACCGACTTTATCATCTTTATCCAGTGCAGTGAATTCGGTGGTAGATTTTGTGGCGCGTCCCTGACTATCCCACTCAGCAGCTTTAGGATTATCGACCCACGGTTGGTTAATCACCACGAGAACTGGCGGAAACTTGTGATTTTTCCGCGCAGCCAAATACTGCACTAGCGGTGCTTGACGTGACCAATCAAGGGGACGCTGTTGAATTTCATCAATGCTATCCGCGTCAATTTCGATGTTATCAGTCTCTGGATTGTACTTTTTTTGCAGCAGTGGTAAGCCAGACGCGAAGTGAACCCGACCGGCAAACCATTCCAGAGTGACAGAACCAACATAAGCCTCGGTACCACCCATCTCGGTTTTCTGAACGAGAATGCGATCCTTTCTGCCAAGGAACTTCTCTAGCAGTAAAGCGAGTAGCTGTTGATCTTTGATTTCCCGTTGCAAGTACTCGCTAGCAATGTCAGTGGTTAGGTCAGATCCGCTGTCCTTCATAGTGGTTTTTGAAAATAACAGTTTGTTGCACAGATTAATTGTCTAAAAAATTCGATATTAATATTACTGTTTTTAAAAACTATTCAAAGAAAATATGATACAATTATATGCTGACTTAAGCAACAAACAACTTTGAGTCATAGCCACACAAACAAAACCAGCCGACGTGGGTTTTACAACCTCAATTAAGTCCGCCAGCGCGGACTTTGTTTGTGCAGACCGATACCAACGTCTAAGGAGTGGGCGTCAGTGGCTGGTTGGAAGAAATGAAGTGATGATCGCCCGTGTTTCCAGAGGTAGGGAGAAATGGCTAAAGCACAACAACTAGAAAATCAAGGTCAGCAAGCACCTTCTACGGTGATAGATAATATCCCATCTCTGACCACTGAAATACAAGAGTTATACTGTCTAGACGAAATACCTTGGATTATAGGCGTATCTTGGGGTAAAGATTCTAGTGCTGTATTGCAGCTTGTTTGGAATGCGATCGCCGCTTTGCCTACTGAAAAACGAACGAAAACAATCCATGTCATTACAACAGATACTCTGGTAGAAAACCCTGTAGTCTCTGCTTGGGTTCGCAAATCATTGGAACAGCTCAAGCTTGCCGCCAAAGAAAAGGGTCTGCCAATTGAGCCTCATCTGCTAAAACCAGTCATTGAAGACACATTTTGGGTAAATTTGATTGGTAAAGGCTACCCAGCTCCTCGTAACCAGTTTCGCTGGTGTACTCCACGTTTGAAAATCAATCCGGCGAATCAATTCATCCGTGAGATAGTTCGCGCTAATGGTGAAACAATTCTTGTCTTAGGGACTCGTAAAGCTGAAAGTAGCAAACGTGCTGCTACGATGAAAAAGCATCAAGTCGGTAGAGTACGCGATCGCCTCAGCCCAAACGCAAGTCTACCCAACTCTCTAATCTACACTCCTATAGAAGACTGGAGTAACAATGATGTTTGGGTTTACCTTCATCAATGTGAAAATCCTTGGGGACAAAGCAATAAAGAATTATTCTATCTGTATCGAGGTGCAACAGCAGATAACGAATGCCCTCTTGTGATTGATACTTCTACTCCCAGTTGTGGCGATTCCCGCTTTGGCTGCTGGGTTTGCACAATGGTTAGTAAAGATAAATCAATGGAGGCAATGATCCAAAATGACGAAGAGAAAGAATGGATGCAGCCTCTGCTAGATATCCGTAATGAATTAGATGTGCAAGATGACCATGACAAAAGAGACTTTAGACGAATTTGGGGGGATGTGCAACTCTTTGAGCGCAATAAAAACGGTGAAACTTCAGTTGATCCAATACCTGGTCCTTATACAAAATATTGGCGGGAGCATTGGTTAAGAAGAGTCTTAAAAGCGCAAACACAAATCCGGCGCACAGCACCAGCAAATATGCGCGACACAACCCTAATTACCTTAGAAGAATTGAGCGAAATTCGCCGCATTTGGCTAGAAGAAAAACACGAATTTGATGATAGTTTGCCCCGCATTTATATGGAAGTTACTGGTGAAGAGTTCCAAGATCCCCGTCCCGATGCTGGCTATAGTTTACTAGGTAGCGATGAATGGGCAGTGCTGGAAGAAATTTGTGAAGATGACACCATGCATTTGGAACTTATGGTGAAGCTTTTGGACACAGAACGGCAGTTTCGCAAGATGGCACGTCGCGTGGGAATATACGAAGCGTTGGAGAAATGTTTTGAGACAAGTTCGCGTTCTCGAAGGGAAGCAATTGATAATGCTCGCGTAAAATTTAAGTTGAAAAAAGCGGTTGAGCAAGGCGACGTTGCAAAAGTAAAGCAGTTGACTTTAGGGGATGTCGTGGCAACGGATGAGACAAAGGATGTAAAAGATATAACGGAGAAATTATCTGTAAGTGCTACAGATAACCCATCTAGTACAGAGAGCAACCAATCTCCTGCAAAACCGAAAAATTGGGCAGATATAAAATTCCAAGCCAAAGATTGATAAGAATTTCACCCAAGATGCAAACAGACACTTTGCGATATCTAGACTGTGGGAAGATACTCTCTAGGTGTCTAATGCGTGAGGCGGAAATATAAAAGATTATTATGATTTTTATTGAACTTGTCCTAGAAAATTTTGGTCCCTATTGTGGTCGTCAGGTAATTAATCTTTACCCAAAAACTGATAAAGAAAATTCTCGCCCAATTATCCTCTTAGGTGGAATGAATGGAGGGGGAAAAACTACGCTAATGGATGCCATTCGCCTTGCTCTTTATGGGGCTCGCGCACAATGTTCTACTCGTGGCAATCTTAGCTACGGAGATTTTCTGACTCAATGCGTCAACAGCCATACTGCACCAAATGATAAAACCCGTGTTGAAATAGTTTTTGAACACATAGAAAACGACAAGCCCGTGCAATATAGGGTAGTACGAACTTGGGAAAAAAATCCAAAAGATGGTAAAGATAGCTTGGGTATTGTTAATAAGAAGGATGATACATGGCCTCTTGAAGCTTTAGTTAATACATGGGATGAGTATATTGAAAATCTGCTGCCTGTAGGAATTTCTAATTTGTTTCTCTTTGATGGGGAACAGGTTAAAGAACTTGCAGAACAGGAAATTCCTCCACCAATTGTCGTTGATGCAATTCGGGCCCTTTTAGGATTAGAATTGGCGGAACGTTTAGCAGTTGATATAGAAATTATAACCAATCGCAAACGTAAGGAACTTGCAGATACTAAAGACTTGGCAAATTTAGAGGAAATTGAACAAAAGCTGAAACAGCAAGAAGAAGAATACCAAGCAACTAAAGAGGTAGAGATGTTACTAGCAACATCTCTAAAAGATGCGGAAAAAGAACAGCAAGAAGCTTTTGATAAATTCATTTCTGAAGGCGGTAAAATTGCAGCAGAACGCACCCAGTTAGAAAAGCAGCGTGACCAAAAGAAGGCAGACACAGAGGAATCTCGTCAAGGTATGTGTGAATTAGCGGCTAATGTTTTACCGCTAGCGTTGATTGAATCTTTACTGACTCAAGCACAAACCCAAGCAGAAAAAGAATTTCGCATCTCTCAAGCACAAATTGCACGGGATATCTTATTTGAACGAGATAAACGCCTCTTGAATTGGATTAGTAAGGTAGGTATTTCAGAAGAACAAGTTGACAAAATTAAAACTTTTCTCGACCAAGATGTAGAAACTTTGAACTCAAGTTTTCTACAACCTGAAGAACTTTGGTTATTAGCTGATGCTGAAACTTTGAGTCAATTGGGTAATGTTCTCTACTATTTGCAAAATACTAAAAATCTTGCCAAGCAGCAATTAGGGATTCTCAAAAATAAGGAAGAAGAAATTATCACCCTGGAACGACAAGTGCAGACTGCTGCATCACCAGAAGATTATAATAAGCTAGTCCAAGCACTTCAAAAAGCACAAAATCACGTTGCTGAAGTCAACGCGAATTGGGAAGCAACACGCCGTCGGGTGACGGAATTAGAAGATACAATCGAAAAGTTAAAAAAAGACTTAAAAGAATATACTGTGCAAACTATTGACCGCAAAAATAGAGAGCATATTATTACAGCTTCTGCTAAAGTCCAAGAAACCCTCAAACTATTCCGAGAACGTCTCACTCTCCGCAAACTTAATAAACTCGAAGTCGAAGTCACCGAATGCTTCCGCTATCTCCTGCACAAATCAGATTTAGTGCATCGCGTGGCAATCGACACCCACACCTTCAGTCTGTCGCTGTATGATTTACAAGGGAAACCCGTTCCCAAACATCGTCTTTCCGCTGGGGAAAAACAACTCCTCGCGATCGCCTTCCTTTGGGGATTAGCCCGTGTTTCCGGACGCCGCCTACCAGTCGCCATTGATACACCGCTGGGACGCTTAGACTCTTCTCACCGCAGTAACCTAGTTGAACGTTACTTTCCCTCAGCTTCTCATCAAGTCATTCTGCTTTCCACCGACACCGAAATCGGACAAAAGGAAGTGCAAGCCTTGCGGGAAAACGAAGCGATCGCCCGCGAATACCTCCTCAAATACGACTCATCCACCCGCCAAACTACTGTAGAACCAGGCTACTTCTGGTAGACTCCTCTCTTTCTCTGCTTCCTCTGCGTCTCTGCGGTTTATTTCTCTCAAAAACATGGAACCCCCAATAGATCGTATCAAACTCTCCCAAACAGCCAAAGACCAACTCCTCAAACTCAGACGCAACACCAAAATCGACCAATGGAATATTCTTTGTCGTTGGGCGTTTTGTCGTTCCCTAGCTGAACCAACCCCACCCTCACCTGTACCAATTCCCCAAGATAGCAACGTCGAGATGACATGGCGCGTTTTTGGCGGTGAAATGTCCGATATTTTGCTACTCGCCCTTAAGCAACGCTGCTACAACGACGGCTTCGGAACAGACAAAGAAACCCTCGCCACGCAATTTCGCCTCCACCTGCATCGCGGTATTGGTTATTTAGCAGGCGATCCAAATATCAAGAAGATTGAAGATTTGATAGAACTGGCGACGAACAAGATATAAGAATTAATAAACCACAGATGGACACAGATGGACACAGATAAAAAACATCTGTGGTTCTTCTTAATATTATTATGTCGTTAGAGAGCTACGTAGAAATAGAACGCCATAGAGCCGCGATTGTTCGCACTGACTTATCTCGACCTGTGCGATTGGCAATAGAATGGGCAATCATAAATAAAGATACCACGTTTTTTGACTACGGATGCGGACACGGTGGCGATGTGCAGCGAGTGGCAAACCTAGGCTACAGCAGTGCAGGTTGGGATCCATACTACTACCCCGATGTTCCGCCCATTCCCGCTGATGTGGTTAACTTGGGCTATGTCCTGAACGTGATTGAAGACCCAGAAGAACGCCGCCAAGCTCTTTGCCAAGCATGGGAACTCGCCCGCAAGGTCTTAATTGTCGCGGCACAAGTGCTGATAAATGCTCCTAGCAAGGCTCAACTCGCTTATGGCGATGGCATCGTTACCAGCCGTAATACCTTTCAGAAATATTACGAACAAGAAGAACTCAAAAAATACATTGATGAAGCCTTGAATGTAGATGCGGTACCAGTGGCGCTGGGCGTCTATTTTGTTTTTCGAGATGAAGCCGAAAAAGAAGGATTTAAAGCGATACGCTTTTTCTCCAGAACCTCAACGCCAAGAGTACGGATTCCTACGAAACGGTTTGAGGACTACAAAGAAAAACTAGAACCACTGATGGATTTTTTTACCAAACGTGGGAGACTTCCGGTAAAAGGTGAATTGGATAACGAACAGGAATTACTAGGCGAATTTGGAAACTTCCGCCGTGCTTTTGCTGTAGTTTTGCAAGCCACTGACGAAGCAGAATGGGATGCGATCGCCTACCGTCGTTCTCTTGACATCCAAGTTTATCTTGCTCTCACCCACTTGGATCAACGCCCTGCATGGCAAAAGCTATCACCAGAAATGCGCCATGACATCAAAGCCTTTTTTGGCAGCTATGAGGAAGCTTGCCAAGTCGCTGATGCCAAACTTTTTAGTTTAGGGAAACCAAGAGTTGTTCAAACTGCTTGCGAAAAAAGTACAATTGGCAAACACACTCGCAGCGCCCTTTACGTCCATGTTTGTGCGCTTGGTGAACTCGAGCCCTTGCTGCGAATTTACGAAGGCTGCGCTAGCCGCACCATAGGGCGTGTCGATGGTGCAACATTGATCAAGTTTTGTACAGATGAACCGCGAATCTCCTACCTGTTCTACCCTGAATTCGATACTGATCCCCATCCCGCGTTAAAAGCAAGTATCACGATTGACTTAAAAACTTTGTACATAACTCACCGAGACTACGAACAAAGAGCAAATCCGCCAATTCTCCACCGTAAAGAAACATTTGTGACAACAAATTACCCACTCTACGAAGAATTTGCCCAACTCACCCAACAAGAACAGGAATTAGGGCTACTCAAGCATAAAAGCGACATCGGAACTCGTGAAGGTTGGGCAAAATGCCTCGCTGAACACGGTGTAGAAATTAGAGGACATCAAATTTATCAAGTTAAAGACATTTAGGATCGAACAGTAGTTTTCCTCGTTCATTTACCTGCACCCAGAAATGTTATATTCTCGCAGACAGCGTCTCTATTTGTTTCCATTTTTTGGCGGCAATTAAAATTGCCTACGGGCTTACCCCATGCCTAAAGTCAGGGGCTTGCGCCCTTCGATTTTCGGTCACGATTGATAAGGGATAAGTAATCCTGCAGTTCTAGATTTAGCCCTTTTGCATAAACACGGTGCTTCAAACTGACAGGCGTAAAAATTTCCCTGCGGCTGGTTACTGATTCTGTCTTACCCAGGAATAAAAAACTCGTGTTTTTGAGCGCAAAGTGAAAACGAACCAAGATAGACGCTTGAGCCTCTGGGTTGAAATAAATGAGCACATTGCGGCACATCAGCAGATCAATTTTAGACATGGGAGCATCTTTAGCCAAGTCATGATGAGCAAAGATGATCGTGCGGCGAAGTTGTGGGTGAAAGACATAACGCTTCTCAGTATGTTGAAAGTATTTTTCAAGCAGAACCGGAGGAATGCCTGTAATATCTCTCGCACTGTATGTGCCTTGCTGCGCTTGCCGAATGGCGGCTTCATCTACATCGGTTGCAAAACAGCGAACTCGCTTTAAGCAAGACTCAATACCCAGGGCTTCTGCTAATACGATCAGGGAAGTATAGATTTCTTGCCCAGAAGCACAACCCGCACTCCAAACTCGAATTGGTTCATCAGGTTGTTTGCTGGCGATGATTTTGGGGATGATGTCAGCTGCTAAATAATCCCAAGTGTCGCGATCGCGAAAAAAATCAGTGACGTTAATCAGAACGTCGTTTAACAGAGCAAGCAATTCTCTTGGCTCGCTTTGCAAAAACTGTCGGTAGTTTTGATAGCTATTAATGTTGATGCTTTGCATTCGGTGCTGGAACCGTCGCATCAAGGTAGAGCGTCTATAGCCCGTCAAGTCACAATCTTGGCTGTGCTTGAGGTAGTCTAATAACCCTTCAAATTCTGGGTTAGCTTCGGGCGAATTGATGACAGGTGTTGATGTTTTCTCTTGTAAAGCCATGCCTTAACCTCTAGATCGTCTGACTTAGACTCAAAGAACGCACTTAAAGCAGCCAGCCAATCGCTGTTGTAGAAGCTGCGTGCATTTGTAGACGGCGGTTTGCGACACCTGGGCAACAAATGATAATGTCAAAGAGGGGGTGAGAGGCGAGCCTCTCACCCCTTGTTTTTTTTGTAAGTATTATTACGTCAATTTTTTATATCTATAGGCGTATTGACAAAAAAAATTTTTTGACATATGAACAAACTCTGATTCGTATGCTTTTATTATTATAAGGAAAAATGGAAATTGCGTACGAATAATTTTCTCAAAAAGATTATTTGTATTGCGTACGAATCAAAATGCACATGCTAGAAAAACTTCAATCTGCCCTAGATGCCCTTAATACGGAACGAGTACGAATCGCTGGTGAAGGTTGGTATTTACAAAACTGCTGGTTGGTGCAAGTGAAGCCGGGAGGCAATGCCCGAACCGATCGCAAATATTGGCAAGCCAGAAGCCGTCAAGCAATCTTTGATGGCAAGATGCTAAAACACTTGAAACCTGATGAAGTAGAGGATTACAAAGCAGCGATCGCTCGTGGGCGGCAGTTAAAGGAGATTGACCGGCAAATTGAGAAGCTTCAGCAGCAGCTTGAGCAACTCACGGCAACAACTGACTCATTAAGTGCATCAGGGATATCAACACCGCATGAAACTCCACTCCAAATTCCCATGCTTGCGACTGACAGTTTTGAGCGATCGCCCTTGTTTGCCCAAAACGTTTCTTCCGCAAACCTTCTGGGCGAAGCGGAACCTGGTTCAGGCATAGGGCGTGGTACGCGATCGCTGGAAGGACAACCTCAAAGTACGGTGATATTCACTGATTTGACTGAACAAGAGCGTCTGGTTAAGGAAGTCATTGCCAAAAGTCAAGCATTGAGAGCTTCACTGCGGCACTCAGTCGCTGTTGGCAAACTGTTAGGGGCAAGGATTATTGACCTCAGAAGAGGACATCCCCACGGTGACTAAAGTTCTTTTTTATTAGCTGTTCTGAACCCTCGATGTTCTTCCTCTATTTCTTCATTTAGATTGTCCTGGCTCAATATTTCGTTGCTCATCACCGCTTGCCTAACCAAATTAGCTCGCCGTTTTGCGTCTTCGGCTTTTTGCAACAGGAGATCTGCCGCCTCATGCTCGTTCATTTCCCGCAGATGCTTCGCCGTATGGATCATCAACATCTGACTCGCTTCAATGGTGCGAATTCCATCCCAGAGGGTTTCTTCAATCGACTGCGTGACTTCTGTTAAAAGGGCATTGAGCGAATAGGCATGACCGGTGTGGCAGCGAAAGCGGATCAGGTTGCCTTCTTTCAACTGCATCAGTACGCCATGACACTCAGGACACGTATAGGGAGAAACGTCACCTAGCTTCATAATGCCCATCTCTAGCCCGTTATCTTCTCGTGCAACGCCAACTTCAATATCCATTTTCTCAGACACCGGATTCACCTCCTCTACCGGAATCGCTTTGTCAACCAGATGCGCTAACAAAGCTCCCATTTCTATGATGGGTACACAATGATCCACCGCCACCGCTTGCATCGCCGCCCTAGGCATAGACGAGTGAAGCGCATCAGACGGATCTTGAACGACGGCTATTCCGCCTTGCTCCTTGATTGCATAAAGCCCAGCCGCTCCATCGTCGAGACTGCCAGTCAAAACGACCCCAATGACTCGCGATCCATAATACCGAGCGGCAGAGCGAAACAAGACATCAATCGCCGGACGAAAGCGGTTTTCCCTGGGACCACGACTCAGACGGACATACCCCGGTTCGACCAACAGATGGTGATCCGGAGGGGCAACATAAATGTGACCTGGTTTGATCGGCTCCCTTTCAATGGCGTGTGCGACTGGCAGTAAAGTTGCCCGAGCCAAGATTTCAGGCAATATACTTGGGTAATCTGGGGAAATATGCCAAACTATAAAAATCGCTGCGGGGATGTTAGAGGGCAGTTGAGAAACGAGTGTTTCAAACGCTGTGAGTCCTCCAGCTGATGCTCCGATGACAATGATGTCCCGCTTAAACACTCAATGCTCCTTGTACTGAAGATATCCGCGCAACTGTATTTAACACCGTAACACGCCCTTCTTGGCGTGCAACACTCCTTTAGGACTACTAGTCCACCACACAAACTTTGCGGGGTTTGTAGTAAGCGCTTAAGCGCTCACTACATTACCCCTTATCATTTAAGTTACAATAAGCTATTGACTATATCACGTTGTCTGTTAAAACGACAGTTAACTCTGTTGCAATATTAATAAATAGGCGATCGCAGCATAGCCAGCCCGACAGCAGCTACAAGACATGAACCTCAGACGCTCTTCCAAAAAATCTCAACCCAACACCTCTGATGGCAAAGTCCCTAGTGAGAATCAGCAGGACAATCAAGATAAATTATTTCCAGTAGTCGGGATTGGAGCCTCTGCGGGTGGATTGGAAGCGTTTACCCAGTTGCTGAATTATTTGCCAACCAATACGGGCATGGCGTTTGTCATCGTTCAGCATATACCTGCAAACGAAGAAAGCGCGTTGAGTCTGATTCTTGGCAGGGCAACCCGGATGCCTGTGCATGACGTGCAGGATGGAATGGCTGTGGCACCGAATCAGGTCTACGTGATTCCGCCGAATGCAGGCATGACCATTGCTCAAGGAGTGCTAAAGCTAACGCCTCGCTCTAGGGCAAACGGCGTGTTTATGTCGGTTGATACGTTTCTGCTTTCACTTGCCCAGGAGCGAGGGAACAAAGCGATCGGGGTGATTCTATCAGGTGGCGATTCTGACGGGGCGCGGGGAATCGAGGCAATCAAGGCGGCGGGTGGTGTTACCTTTGCTCAATGTGACGGTACTGCACAAGTCGATAGTATGCCCAACACAGCGATCGCCACAGGTCAGGTAGACTTCATCTTACCGCCCGACAAAATTGCCCAGAAGCTAGCAGACATTAGCAGTCATCCCTACATCGCCAAGCCTAAAACCGAATCAGAGGCTCGCCCCACCTCGCCTGCAAGCCAAGATGCGCTCGCCATTATCTTCGATTTACTGCGGAAGGGGACAGGAGTTGACTTTACTTACTATAAACAAACCACCTTAAATAGACGGATTCAGCGGCGGATGCTGTTGTACAAGCTGGAACAACTGGAGGATTATGCCCGCTATGTGCAGAGCAACCCGGCAGAAGTGATGGCATTATATCATGATGCCTTGATTCATGTCACCAGTTTTTTCCGCGACCCCGAAAGCTTCGAGGCACTAAAAAGCCTAGTCTTTCCCGTCATTTTTAAAGATAAATCGCCAGGGACACCTATCCGAATTTGGGTCGCCGGCTGTTCCACAGGCGAAGAAGCTTACTCGATTGCCATCTGCTTGCTAGAGTTTTTAGCCGATCAGGTTGCCCGAGTGCCGATTCAGATTTATGCAACCGACATCAGTGAAACAGTAATCGAGCATGCCCGCAACGGCATCTACACGCCCAGCCAAGTCGCGAATGTTTCCCCTGAACGTCTGTATCGGTTCTTTGTCCAAGTTGAGGGGGGCTATCAAATCAGTAAGTCCGTGCGCGAAGTTTGCGTTTTTGCCAGACAGAACCTGATTGGCGATCCTCCGTTTTCTCGGCTGGACTTAATTACCTGTCGCAATGTCCTGATCTATCTGGGAACCCCTTTGCAGAAAAAGCTCCTGCCAATCTTCCACTACGGTCTTAAGTCCACGGGCTTTCTCATGTTAGGCACCTCGGAAACGGTGGGTGACTTTTCAGACTTGTTTACCCTACACGACAAAAAGAACAAAATTTATGCCAAAAAGCTGACAGCGACTCGACCCAACATTGAGTTGACTGCCAGTCCCTATTCTCCGATCATCATCCACCCTCAACCGCTTGTGAGCGAGCAGAACCCAAGCGACGTGGAATTGCAGCGAGAGGCAGACCGGATCGTGTTGAATCAATATGCCCCGGCTGGCGTCGTGGTTGACACCAACCTGGAGATTCTGCAATTTCGGGGACAAACCAGTCCTTATCTGGAACCGGCTCCTGGTAAGGCGAGCTTGAATCTGCTGAAAATGGCAAAAGAAGAATTGCGGCGAGAGCTACAGACTGCTATCTATCAGGCAAAACAGCAAAAGCTGCCGATAAAACGGGAAGGTTTACAGGTGAGACACGGCGATAGCATCCGGCAGATTACCATTAATGTCATTCCGTTCCAAATCGCCGCACAAGAGTGTTTCTTAGTTTTATTTGAAGATGCTCCGCTCATCCCGGCGTTGCCACAGGGAACCAATGATGGCAGCAGCCCCTCTAAGCGCAAGACAAGGGAAGCGACTGAGATTGCTCGGCTCCAGCAGGAACTGGCAACGACAAGAGAACATCTGCAATCGATCATTGAGGAGCAGCAAGCCACGAACCAGGACTTGAGAGCCGCCAACGAAGAGATTTTGTCGAGCAATGAAGAGTTGCAAAGTACGAATGAGGAACTGGAAACGGCAAAAGAAGAAATTCAGGCGGCGAATGAAGAACTGAACACGGTGAATGAGGAACTGCGCCGACGCACGCTGGAAGCGACTCAGGTGAGCAACGATTTGCAGAATCTGCTCAGCAGTATCAATATCCCCATTTTGATGCTGGGAGGCGACTTGCAAATTCGGCAGTTTACGCCATCGGTTGAACGCATCTTCAACTTGATTTCAAGCGATGTAGGGCGACCGTTGAGCGATATTAATCACAAGCTGAATGTGCCTAACTTAGAGCAACAGATTTTAGAGGTGATTCGTACGCTCAACTTGAAGGCTCAGGAAATTCAAGACCGAGATGGGCATTGGTATGATATGCGAATTCGCCCCTATCGGACGATTGACAACAAGATTGATGGGGCGGTGTTGGTGTTGGTTGATATTGACAATCTTAAACACAGCAACACCCAGTTGATGGAAGCGAGAGATTATGCCGAAGCGATCGTGGAAACCGTGCGGGAACCTCTGCTGGTGCTGAATCTAGATTTGCGGGTAATCACGGCAAATCGTTCTTTTTATAACACGTTTCACGTACGACCAGTTGAAACTGAGCAGCATTTGATTTTTGAATTGGGCAACGGACAGTGGAACATTCCCGAATTGCGATCGCTGCTAGAAGAGATTCTTGCCAGTAATACCCAGTTTCAAGACTTTGAGGTTGAGCATGATTTTGACCAGATTGGGCGTAAAATCATGCGGCTCAATGCTCGCAAGATGCCTATGATCGACAATACACAGATGATTTTGCTGGCGATCGAGGACATCACTGAGCTTCAAATGCGTTCTTGAGCGTAAAACCGTTAGGAAGAGGACGGTGTAAACGTACTTTCACCCAACCATCAAGCTTTGAGAAAGACAAGAACAACCAATTCTTTTCGATACGCTCAACAGTTATAGCTTGCCCTTCTATACGCATAGTGCGGTAGCGCGCTGCGTTCTTAAAACGTGGCTTCCCGCTCCGATTACCATTACTGTCTCCCTTGATGAAGCGAGAAAAGGCTAGGTCTACTCGCTTAGAAACATCTTGTAATGTTTGAGATGGAACACGGGTAAAATCAACCAGTTCACCTGAGTGTCCCACCTTAATTAAGTCTTCCTTGATAGATAATAGGAAGTTGTTTTTTCTGAGAATAGAAATCTGGATTGTCCCGTAGTTGTGGTAAAGGACAACTGACTATTGAACAAGCATCAAGAAGATTGCGATTGTTTTCCCACCAATCAAATCTATCTCCTAGTTGCTTGTTGTACCAGTATCGGCAAATTCTCAACCAAGTATTCAGTTCTAATTTTTGATTGATATTTGGATAAGCACGGTACTGATAATTAAGCAACAAAGGAACTCACCCCCCTTGCATTTCTTTCCTTCTCTGCTTATATTTAGCTTAGTCCCACTAGCTTGGTTATGTCAATCAGGAAAGGTAAAAAAGCAGTAAAAAATGTACCTTTGTTTCATGATGAGGTGAAAACAAGACATCATATCTTGTTAACTCCTACTGCATGGCAAAGATTGCAGCAGCGTGCAAAAGACCAAGGAATAAGTGTTAGTGAACTCATTGAGCGTTGGGCGATGGATTGACGAAGCAGGGACATCTTCTCATCTCAACTGGCTGTGCCAGTTATTAATCGAGGGTGTACCGAGTTTTTATCCGGGCATTCATGAGGACAGTACTGAAGGAGGGTTTCCCGACCTAGGTATCTGTCCGTCCCACGCTCTCCTATCGGGTGAGACGTGGGATGAATGCCCGAAATAGCTAACTATGCCAAGCCACTGACAAAGCACAATGGGATGCGATCGCAATCGCGTCGTTCTCTTGACATCCAAGTTTATCTTGCTCTGATCCATTTCGATACCGGATTGCTACAGTTAACAAAAATTAGGAAACAGCCACAAAACTAAAAACGCAAAGTGCGTAAGATTATGGAACTTTACGTTATGTATTGGCATCTTTGCCTGACATTACACAGTAAGTGTGGCAAGATATCGTCCATTCATCCTGGTCAGGAGAATTATATAAAACAGTGAAAACAATTTCATCGCTTTTGCAAGTTTTTGGAAGCCGGAAGATGGCGGCTTTATTGTTATTGGGCTTTTCATCGGGTTTGCCGTTCTTCTTAACGGGTAATATTTTGAAGGCTTGGATGACAGTCGAGAAGGTGGATTTGACAGCCATTGGGTTGTTTAGCTTAGTCGCTATACCCTATTCCTTTAAGTTTATTTGGGCACCTTTGCTAGATAGATTTACACTCCCATTTTTGGGACGGCGGCGGGGTTGGTTAATTTCGATACAAGTGGCGTTGTTGATTGCGATCGCCTTCATGGCTTTGCAACAACCCAAGCAAGCATTACAACTTTTAGCCATTAATGCCGTAGTGATTGCCTTTTTCAGTGCGACTCAAGATATCGTTGCCGATGCCTATCGTACTGATGTCCTTCACGAACTGGAAATGGGGGCTGGTGCAGCAGTTTTCGTGTTAGGTTATCGAGTGGCACTGTTGCTTACAGGTTCCTTAGCGCTCATACTTGCCGATAGAATACCTTGGTCATCGGTTTACTTGTTGATGGCAGCAAGCATGGCAATTGGAATTTTTGGCACCCTGTTAGCACCAGAACCAAAGCAAATTAGCCCACCAGAGTCGTTAGCAGATGCGGTAGTATTACCCTTTGGGGACTTTTTCCAACGTCAAGGTGTATTCCAAGCCTTATTGGTTTTGGTGTTCATCCTATTCTACAAACTGGGCGATGCTTTCTTAAGTAGTATGGCAACGACCTTTTTGCAGCAAACAGGGTTCACCCTAACCGATATTGGTGCCCAGACCGGTATGGGACTCATTGCTTCCATTGTAGGTGCTATCGTAGGGGGAGCGATTTTGAGTAAAATCGGTATCAATCGCTCCCTTTGGGTATTTGGCATTCTGCAAGCTTTGAGTAACTTAGCTTACTTTTTTCTGGCTCAAGTAGGTAAAAACTACCAGTTTTTGGTCATTACAATAAACGTCGAAAACTTCTGTGGTGGGTTGGGAACAACAGCGTTCGCTGCCTTTATGATGAGTCAGTGCAACCCGCGTTTTTCTGCCAGCCAATTTGCTTTACTATCAAGCATTATGGCTGTCACCCGGGACGTTTTGGTTAGCCCAGCTGGCGGATTGGCAAAAAGCACAGGTTGGTCTATGTTTTTCTTAATTAGTATAGTCGCTGCTTTGCCGGGGCTACTTCTGTTGCCATTGTTTGCCCCTTGGAACTCTAAGCCAGTGGCAATGAACAGACCAGGTCTCGACTATGAGGAATAAGGATTTATGGGGCAGAAACTAATTATTATTGTTGCAACAGCTATTCTCTTAATTACTGGCGTCTTACTTGGCTACGTTCTCTCCCAGTTAGTTCTGGGATTCTTGACGTTTAATTTACTAACTTTTCTAGGAACATTTAGCTTAATCGTAATTTTTGGTACGCTTTATTACGTTTTATTTTGGGAGTTTAGAAGACAACAGTCGCAAACAGGTCCCGGAAGAACGCGACGTTCAAGAACAGAGGAGCGTTCAGCTGATGTCAATCTCAAAAACAGGCTCATCTCTTTAGCTGGTGATGTTGCTAGCGCCGAACGGCTAGTCAACCAGGCAAAGCAAGATTACCCTGGTATGCCAGAAAATTGGTATTGGGAAAAAGCAATTGCTGACTTAGAACGCGATCGCCCCTAAAGGGCGGGCGCTTTGCGCCATCGCGCTTAAGGGCGCGGTTCCTTGCCCAATCGCCCGTAACCCCCAGCTATGTGCGCTCTTAGCATCGGGAGCAGCATACGCTTTGCGATCGCCCTTAAAAAGCATTACTCAGTCCAACAAGCCTCAAGCTTTGCTTTTAGCAGGGCTTGAGGCTCATTAACAGCTAGTAGGTGCTTTACAATCAGCGAAAGTGTTTTCTGTGAAGTACCCACCACTTACGCTTCGCGTATAGTGGGGGTTTCGCGTCTCATTCGCCCTTCGGGTTCAGCAGTCGCCTGCGACGGGAAACCCGTCTTCAGCGCTGCTTCACCGTTGCCACGTTAGGAACAATCATTACTGAATGTCCGGAACCAAATCCGGTGATGGTCTTACACAGCGTCTCTGGCATTGCTGCCTTTATCTCCACGAAGGAAGAACCCGCGCAGCCGCCCTGCGTATCCCTTGGCAGTTATTGATTTTTGTTCGTGCCGTTTGGTTTTCACGGACTGGGGTTGTGCTGACAACCAAATAATGCTTTGCAGCATCTTGCACTCTTGTTTTCTGAATGCCGAGGCAAACGGTGGGCGAGTGCCTCACTTCGTGAGGAGCTGAGTGCCAAAGGCACACGCTGCGCGAACGCTAACATCAACGTGCAAGGACTACTTCTCTTATCACCTAGCGTGACTGTCATCAGCCCATGCCGAACCATGTAGACCTGCTGTTCGCGAAGCGTCTCCCCTTGGGAGAAGATGCATCTATAATAACATATATAGTGTAGATATTGTGTAGATAAAAATGACGAAAAAAGGATTGAATTTACGCATATCTGAACGCCGTTTAAATAAACTCAGGTTATATGCAGCCAGCAAGGAAAAAACAATGACACAGTTAGTTGAAGATTGGATTGACAGGTTGCCAAGTCCGGAGATAGGGGATTCCTCAAGCACCCCTCTCTCTCAATGACCTGCGGTCATTATTGTTCGGAGATGCTTTCGTTATCCCCCGGCTTATATCCCGCCGCCAAATGAGTAGATTATGGCGGGGGAGTTACGCCGAATTAGTTAAAATCACCTAAAACTCGCTAAAATAAACCAAGAAAGCTTCACAATTCTTAAGTAAAATTCTCATAAAAATTCGCTGTTGGTTGCAAAATACAAAGAATATGGCTATATTTCGTCAGTACATTGCCCCGTTCATCGTGGTGCTGATATTCCTCACTGCCCTTGTAGCAGTAAGCGCCCGCATCTTTTTACCCTCTGATATGGCTGCACCCGCGCCGACTGAAGAAAATAGGCAGATAAGCAGATGGGAAAATGGGGGTTTGGGGTTCCCTGTGGAGTTGGGGACGGTAGGAAAAATCAATTCCTCCTTGTCCTGCTTGTCTGATTCTTTAAGTGTCTAAGGAACTGCTACCAGGTTACAAAATTCGCCGTGGTTCTACCTTGGATAAGGCGCTGCTGGTGAAATTCATGCAGCGAACTTACCAAGAAGCCTACCCAGAGCAAGATTTCTCCCATTTAGCCACAACAGTCGAGCAATACTTCTCCAACGACACCCCTGTGTGGTGGGTAGACTTTGCAGGAGAAGAACAAATCAATTCAAAATTCAAAATTCAAAATTCAAAATTAGGAGTCTCTCCCTCATCTCCCTCATCCCCCTCATCCCCCTCATCCCCCTCATCCCCCTCATCCCCCTCATCCCCCTCACTCCCTCACTCCCTCACTCCCTCATCCCCCTCATCCCCCGTCGCCTGTCTCTGGGTGGGAAATGCCATAGATCAAGTGCAGGGAACGCGCCATGCTCACATCTTTTTACTCTACGTTGTCCCAGAACACAGACAACGAGGTATCGGCACAGCTTTGATGCGATATGTAGAAAATTGGGCAAGGGCGAGAGGCGATCACCAAATTGGATTGCAAGTGTTTCAAAGCAACACAGCCGCATTAAATCTTTACAATCAGTTAGGTTATCAAACCCAGTCACTGTGGATGGTAAAATCTCTTGATAGTTCAAGGAAATAGGGGTGTAGAAAAATTTTTGAATGTTGAATTCTCAAAGAACTTGCCTTACCGCTTATCCTTATAGTTGAAAAATAAATAGTTAGAAAAATAAACTACTCTTAAGAGTTTGACTTATTGACACGGGGGGTTATATGTTAATCCCTATCAGGGATTGAAACTATGTATGACGAAGACGACCTAAGCCTACTAGATGTCGAAGCAGAGCTAGAAAGCCCTCTGGATCATATGGAACCGCTCTCTGCCCAAACAGAGACGCCAAAGCCCAATCCAGAGCAGATGCTGGCATTATTAGAACATCCTCAGCCACAGCAAAGGATGCTGGCAGCGCGTGCTTTTTGCGACATAGAAGATACAAGAGCGACTCCGCATCTAATTCGCTTGTTAACTGATACCTGTCCCTTGGTGCGCGTTAGTGCGGCATATGGTATCGGAAGAAACCCAAATCCAGATGCTGTTGAACCGTTGATTGCCCAGTTAAACCGAGATTGGAACGGGTACGTACGTAAAGGAGTCGTTTGGGCATTGGGAAACTGCCGCGATCGCCGAAGCCTCGCACCCCTAGCAGACGCTTTAAGAACCGATATTTCCGCAGTACGTTTATGGGCAGCCAGCGCCTTGGCGCAGATGGCAGACGTGGGTTACGAGACAGTTGTGGGAGCAATACCAGCCTTGATTGCAGCCTTGGTGCAAGACCCCGTAGCAGCAGTGCGAAGTAATTGTGCTTGGGCGATTGGACAACTGTGTCGCGAACTACCTTCTAACGTAGTTTACGCCACGGCTATTGATGCATTAATTCAAGCATTTGCCGAAGACCAAGATTTGGGAGTGCGGGAAGACACCAAAGCAGCCCTTCTGGGAGTCGGCGATCCCCGTGGACTTCAGTTAATTGAAACACTCGAACAAGAAGGATGGTTTTAATTGTAGTCATGAGTCATGAGTCCTTGGTAATTAGTACAAAAGCACTTCTTGACTAATGACTAATGACTAATGACTGATGACTAATGACTGATGACTAACCCGTATACTGAATCCGATAAATACGGTTATTCGCTTCCTCTGTGACTAAAAGACTACCGTCGGGTAACACAAGCAAGCCTACAGGACGCCCCCAAGTAGTTGGTGCAGCAGGGTCTAGCAGGAATCCTGTCAGGAAGTCTTCATAGTAACCTTGCGGTTGCCCATTCGTATCAAATGGTACAAAAACAACTTTGTAGCCAGTGCCGCGATCGCGGTTCCATGAACCACGAAAGGTAACAAAAGCACCATTACGATACTTTTGGGGGAACGTCTGACCGTCATAGAATTGCAATCCCAACGCGGCTGAGTGCGCTTGGAACAGCACATCTGGGGTGCGGGTACGGGCTGCTAAATCAGGGCGTTTACTTTTGTCACTCGTCTTCTGACGTGGGTCAAGGTTATTTGGTGCTAGATATGTATAAGGCCAGCCATAGAATTCCCCTTGCCGAATGCGTGTTAAATAGTCTGGTACCAGGTCATCGCCTATACCATCCCGTTCATTGACAGATGTGTAAAGTTCCTTAGTCACAGGGTGAAAGTCCAAACCGACTGGATTACGCAACCCAGATGCAAAAGTCTGTTTCTGGGAACCGTCCAAATTCATCACCTGCACCGAAGCCCGTGGGAGTGGTTCTTCATCTACGTTGGTTCCTGAACCAATGGAAACGTACAGCTTATTGCCATCAGGCGAAACAACCACATTGCGCGTCCAGTGGTTATTGTAGCCGCTAGCAGGCAGGTCAGCAATTTTTCTGCCAGTACCAGTGATTTGCTGCTGATTTTTAGCGTAAGGAAACCGCAACACCGCATCAGTGTTACCCAGGAAAAAGGAATTATCTGCAAAAGCCATCCCAAGGGGTCTATTGAGTCCGTTTGCTGGACTAGCAAAGGTGTTTTTGACATCAGCCACTCCATCACCGTTTGTATCGCGTAGCAGCCGAATACGGTTTTGCTTGGTTTCTGTCACCAGCACATCACCGTTCGGAGTTAAAGCTAACCAGCGTGGCGCATCTAAACCGTCAGCAAAAACGTTAACCACAAAGCCAGCAGGTACACTTAGAGTCGGGTTGGCTGGAATTGGCACTACATTGGGTGACTTTGAGGCACTATCAGTAGCGAAGGGTTTTGGCAAATCACCGACATTAATTCGGATAGGTGTGGGTGAAAGTGGTTGAGTACGAACGAGATTTTTTGGCTGTGTAGAATTCTGTGCTATTTGACCAGAAGCTACAGAAGATTGGGGTGTGACTTCTTCTAGGGAGGCGCGAGTCTGGTCACAGGCTGCTGCTGTGGACAGTAGCAGAAAAAGCAGCAAGCAACGCAGATGTTTCATGGTAGCAAATTCAATAATAATGCATAGTCTTTTCAAAATTAGACTGGATGCTCCAAAATTGTCGCCAGTCTAAAGTCCGATTTTTACCATTTCATATATAGCGCAATTCAATTGAATGAAGTAATTATTTATGTGTGTCCATCTGTGTCCATCTGTGTCCATCTGTGGTTCATTATTTCTTTGTGTACCTTACTCCGGGTTCTTACCGCTATTAAGATGATTTTGAACCACAGATATAGACGCCCTCCGGGCGGCTTCCCCCTAGGGTATACAGATGCACACAGATAATTCATCTGTGGTTTGATTTTGATTCTTGTTGACTTTTGCAAGAAGCATTATGAACCAAGTTGACTTTCTCCTCAAACACACGGAAGCATCACCTGCACAACTGTTTTTTCTCCTAGCTGACTCTGGATGCTAAGTTCCCCTCCGTGTAATTCAGCGATACGTTTAGCAATCATTAAACCCAAACCCAAACCTTGTTGTTCATAAAATTGGCGATCAAATTGTCGATATGCTCCCAACTCAGCAATTTGAGCGCCTGTCATTCCTCGCCCGTGGTCGGTAACTGATATGATAACTTGATTGCTCACTAAAGTACTTACAAGATGAATTGTTGTTCCTGATTCTGAAAACTTCAAGGCATTATCAATTAATTCTTCAATAATTTTATAAAGTTTTGTTTCACAAATTTGTAGACAACAATGAGTTTGGAAATTCACTTGTAAATCTGCATAACGTCCTGCTTGTTTAGCTTGTTCGGTAATTAATTTTTTCAACGCCATTGAAGGGAAAATCGTTTTTTCACTTCGCAACTGGTTAATTCGTTTTGAATCTGTTGCGATAATTTCGAGTTCTGCATAAAGTAAAAAGTTCTGAACCAATCTGTGTAAGCGTTCTCCCGACAGATGAATAAATAAAGCCATATCACGGATTTCATCCCGAGAAAGGGTATTAACTTCTTTCATTAAAAGTTCTGAAAAACCCAAAATACCATTGAGTGGTGTCCTCATTTCGTGAGGAAGGGACATAGTAATACTACTACGCAACTCGTCTAACCTTTTTTCTGACTGCTGATGAATGGTAACTTGTTTTTGTAATCGGGAGGAAATCGCAGCTAGTAGTTCTGCGCGGGTGAAAGGTTTTGTTATGTAATCATCAGCTCCCAACTCCATCCCTTGGCGCAAGTCAGTTTTGTCACTTTTAGCCGTTAAAAAAATCAACGGAATCGTCGCTGTTGTAGGTTCTTGACGTAATATATTTAAAACACCATGACCGTCTAGTTCTGGCATCATCACATCACAAATGACTAGATCGGGAATTTCCTGTTGAGCTAACTGTACGCCAATGCGACCATTTTCTGCAGCAATGACATCGAAATCCTCATAGGTTAGTAATTCCCAAAGATTCTGCCGTACACTTGTCTCATCTTCTATGACTAAAATTTTATACATATTAAAAAATTCAAAAAATTAACTATATAAATAATTTATAGTTGTGATTGAATTTACTATTATTTATCTCAAATTGGTTGGTAGTAGTGCTGAACCACAGACTACAAACCATTATTACAGCAGGTTGTATCTTTATTGTGATACATTTTTTCAACTCAAGAGCCAGAGAGCAAGCAAATTTTACTTCTAAGTTCTGAGTTCCTAGCTGCGGAATTCTAAGTTCTGCTGTATCAATCCTATACATTCAACCGTTTGTTAGCAAACAAAATATTTTCAAATTCTGCGGCGCTTAACGGACGGCTAAAGAGAAAACCTTGCATGGCATCACATTTATATCCGCGTAAAAAATCAAGTTCTTGTTCGGTTTCCACACCTTCAGCAACTGTCTGAATAGTGAGATTACGTCCCATGTCAATCAATGCCGTTGTAATGGCTGCTTTTTGGGAATCATTTGCAATATCTTGAATAAAGTAACGGTCTATTTTCAACGTATCAATCGGTAATTGCTTCAAATACATTAAAGCAGAATATCCAGCACCAAAATCATCAATAGCAATTCTGACACCGAAGGTGTGTACTTCCTTCATCGTAGAAATAGCACTATTGACATCTTGCATAATTATGTTTTCTGTTAACTCTAATTCTAAGCAATTTGGCAGCACATCGTTGACTAATAAGATTTTCATGATTTTTTCACTAAAATCAGGTTGAATCAACTGATGTGCTGATAAGTTAACAGCGACACGTAACTCGGTAAATCCTGCATTCTGCCAGAGTTTAGCTTGTTTACAAGCACTTTTTAATACCCAATCACCAATAGGGAGAATTAAACCGGTAGATTCAGCTAAAGGAATCAATTCTGTAGGAGAAACCATCCCCAATTCGGGATGCTGCCAACGTAATAAACTTTCAGCAGCGATGATTTTACCAGAACGAAGATCGACTATAGGTTGATAGTAAACGAGAAATTGTTGAAAATCTCTCCGTTCTAAAGTACGACGCAAGCACATTTCTATCATCTGTACTCTGGGAGAGATGGTCTGAGTTTCAAATTTTGTAGATACTTTTTTTGTCAAATTCGCTTGCTTGCTCAAGCGGCTTGCGATCGCACTTAATAATTCATCACGAGTAAATGGTTTCGTCAGATAGTCATCAGCACCCAACTCCATCCCTTGACGAAAATCAGCCCGAGCAGCTCTTGCTGTCAGAAAAATAAACGGAATGTTTGCTGTTACTGATTCTTCACGTAATGCTATCAGTACGCCATAACCATCAATTTCTGGCATCATCAGGTCGCATAAAATTAAATCGGGAACTTCAGAAACCGCTAATTCTAGTCCAATGCGTCCATTAGCAGCAGCAATAGTATCAAAATGTTCTGCTTCCAACAAATCCAGAATATTCTCTCGTACTGATTTTTCGTCTTCAATAACTAAAATTTTTGTCATAGTTTGCCTCTGTTTTGGTGTGACTATTTAACGGCAGAGTGACAGTAAATATTGTTCCCACTCCGACTTCACTTTTCACAGCAATTTCACCATTGTGGGTATCCACACACTTTTTGACAATTGCTAATCCTAACCCCGTGCCTTGGATATTACCGACATTCGTAGCTCGATGAAAAGACTCAAATAGGTGGGGTAAATCTTCTGGTGGAATGCCAATACCTTGGTCTTGAATTGTAAATACTGCTAGCCCATCCTTAAAGGTAAGAGAAAACCTGACAGTACTACCAGTTGGAGAATACTTAATTGCATTCGAGAGTAAATTACTAAGAATATGTTCTAGCAATTTCTCATCCATACAACACGGCATCGAATCCTCTTGACGAATAAAGTTGATTGCATGTTGATTGTTGACATTCAGTTGTAATTCTTCAACTAGATAGTGGCAGTATTTTACTAAATCGAAAGGCACAGGTATAAAACCTAGTTTTCCTGCCTCTGCCTTGCCAATCACCAATACATTGTTTAACATCTCAGTCATATGCTTGACAGCAGTTTGAATGCGATGCAGGTGCGACAGTTGTTTTTCCTCTGTCCACCTATGGCGGTAGTGTTCCAGCAACTCCGATGAGGAAAGAATAGTACTCAAAGGTGTACGGAACTCATGGCTCGTCATGGCGACAAAGCGAGATTTGAGTTCATTAAGTTCTTTTTCTTTGTGCAGCGCAGCTTTCAGTTCCTCTTCTAGTTGCTTACGTTCGGTGATATCTAACCAGTAACCGACAATTTCCAATGGATTACCAGCGTCATCCTGCACCAGCTTGACTTGATCGTACATCCACCGATAAGTACCATTTGAGTGCAAAAAGCGGTACTCGTGGCTGTGTTGTCCTTGCTGTATGAGTTTTGCGGTCACAGCAAAAACTTGATGTAAGTCTTCCGGGTGAACATGACTAGCCCAAAAGCTAGGATTTTCCATAAATTCCTCTACTTCATATCCCAGCATACTGACAACGTTTTCGCTCATAAAGGTAATGCTATGATCACCGTAAATTTTGCAACTATAAATCACACCTGGACTAGAAGAAAGTAAATATTGTAACCTCTCTTGTGATATTAATAGCGCTACCTCTGCCTGCTTGCGCTCGGTGATATCACTTTGAATACCAATATAATGAGTGAATCTGCCATCAATGTCATAAACCGGAGAAATACTTATCTCATTCAAAAACAGAGTGCCATCTTTACGATAATTACGTAAAACTACGGTACAGCTTTTTCCTTGGGTAATGGCGTCGTGTACTTCGGTTATGCCTGGTTGATTGAGATCAGCACCATGCAGAAAACTACTATTTTGCCCAATCACTTCCGCTACTGAATAACCAGTGATTTGCTCCAACGCCGGATTAGCATATATGATTGGGGAGTTTGGCATGGTGACATCAGCAATGATGATGCCATTACTGCTAGCTGCGATCGCGCGATCGCGCAGTTGTAAACTTTCTTCTGCTTGTTTGCGTTCTGTGATGTCAGTATGAATACCGACCGAGCCGATGATTTTGCCAGTAGTATCTTTAATCGCATCACCATGTAATTCGATTTGGATGATACGACCACTGCGAGTTTTCATCGTCACTTCACCGCGCCAAGATTCTCCTTTGTTAACAGTTGCAAAAATTCGTTCACACTCTGCCTGATTGGTATAAATAGCTGGTGGTCCCCCAGAGTCGCGCAATTCCTCCAACGTATACCCAAATAACTCAACAAACGCTGGATTAAGGTAAATAACGTTACGTGTCATATCAGCCATACCTATAGCATTGCTGCTGCTTTCTATGGCTTTGCGAAAGCGCAGCAGAGACTCCTCGGCTAATTTGCGCTCAGTGATGTCTGTAGAGATGCTGCAAACAGCATAAGGGATGCCATTAGCATCTTTTAGAGGAAACTTGACAGAAAGGTAAGTGTGTAGCCCATTTTCGTGGGGAACGACTTCTTCAACTTCTATCGGTTTGCTTTCTGTAATGACCTTGCAGCTATTTGCCGTGAGCTTATGGGCAATGTCGTCAGGCCAGAAATCATAGAAAGTTTTGCCTACAATCTGCTCTTTGCTAATTTTGAAATGCTTTTCATACTGGTGGTTGACTAACAGGAATTTATTTTGAGTGTCTAGTAAATGAATGAAAGCTGGGGAGTTATCCAAAATCGCCTGTAGTTGTTCCTGAGTCTCGCGCAATACTGCCTCTCTGAGCTTACGCACAGTAATGTCTCGGCCAACGCCACGATAACCCCGAAATTTACCTTCACCATCAAATATGGGAACCCCACTGGTTTCGCAAATAACTAAATGCCCATCTTTATGAGTATTTGTGTTCTCCAGACATTTGAATGGTTGTTGTGCAGCAGCAATTGGGGCAAATATATTAGCAACACGCTCGGCTTCTTGCGGTGGCATCAAGTCAAACGGAGTTTTGCCCAACACGAATTGCGACTGGTAACCCAACAGGTCGTATATTTTTGGACTCGCATAAGTGTAGACAGTGTTCTCATCTACTTCCCAAACCCAATCGCTGGTCGTTTCAACTAAATTACGGAAACGCTCTTTGCTGCGTTTAAGCGCCTCTTGTGCTTGCTTTCGCTCGGTTATATCTTCACAAGTGCCAAGAACTCCTATCACATTCCCTTCAGCATCGTGAAGTGGAATTCTACTTACCTCTAGCCAAAGTAGTGTGCCATCCTTTTGCAGGTGGGGAGCGATAACGCCATATTCTGGCGTATCGCTTTGCATCACCCGAAGGTCAGATTCACGGTAGAGATCTGCTTCCTCCTTTTGAGGGAGTAAATCATAGTCAGTCTTACCCACAATATCTTCTGGACTCTCAAGACCAGCTATTTCGGCAAAGATGCGATTGCAACCCAAAAATACAGAAGCTGTATCTTTCCAGAAAATACTTTGGGGGATGTTGTCCATGACGAGCTGCAACATTTCCTGTGATTGCCGCATTTGCTCTTGTGCATAGAGGCGATCGCTCATTTCATTAATGAGTTGCCGATTTATTTCCTTAACAGCCTTTGTTCGTTCCTCAACTCGCATTTCTAGCTCTGCGTTTGCCTGCTGGAGTTCTACCTGTGCCTGTTGCAGTGCTGCTTCTGCCTGCATACGTTCAGTAATATCTGTAGAGCAACCGATGTAACCGATAAAGCTGCCATCAGATGCAAACCTGGGAACCCCCATGTTGATCAGCCAACGATATTCTCCATCTGCATGCAAATAACGACAGACATACTGGAAACGCTGATGCTTTTTGAATGCGGATAGGTATATCTCAAAACAGCGCTGTTTATCTTCAGGATGAATTCCTTCTGCCCAACCTTCACCCAGTAACTCTTCTAAAGGTCGTCCTGTAAATTCCAGACAATATTGGTTGAGAAACGTACCCGAACCATTAGCATCATTCATCCAAATCAGGACTGGTGCTTCGTCTGCGAGTTTACGAAAGCGCTCTTCACTCTCGCGTAATGCTTCAGTTGCTCTTTTTTGCTCGGTAATGTCTTCGCTGATTCCAAAAATGCGGTAATCTCCCAATTCATTTTTTACAGGAACGGCTCGCGTCCAAACCCAGCGCTCCTCGCCGTCAGGGCGGACAATGCGATATTCTTGGCTGTAAACATGACCATTATCAAAAGTTTTGATCGCAGCTATAACGCGATCGCCCCCTTGGGGCGGCTCCAGAGGAGCATCGCGGTCTTGTGGATGGATAGCCTCTATAAAATCTTTTGGGTTTTCGTAAAGGCGATCGCGGCTACGTCCCCAAATTTCTTCGTACGCTGGATTTACATATATAACTTTGTCCTGTTTGAGGTCTCGCACAAACAAAACTTGGCGAATATTTTCTGCTGTTTGTCTGAAGAGTTCTTCACTTGAACGTAGCGCTTCTTCTGCCAGTTTGCGCTCAGTAATGTCTCTTTGTGTGCAAACAAAATGAGTGATTTTGCCTTCGCAATATGCAATTGGGGCTATGTTAACCTCAACCCAGTATGTACAACAGCCGTTTTTGTGGTAGTTAATAAATTCTGTTCTAATTGAGGAGCCATCCCTAAGCGCCGTACAAATTCTATCTATTTCTGTGCTAGAAGTTTTTTCACCATATAAAGTAGGTAGCGTTTTGCCAATAATTTCATCAGCTGACCAACCGCTCATCCGGGTAAACGCTTCGTTGACATACACTATACGCCAACCCAATGGATCATCCAGTTCCTGAGCTTCGATGATCACAACAGCGTCATTGCCATTGACAACAGCAGCCTCCAACAAGCGCCCTTGTGCCTCCGTTTGCGTTAATTCGCCTCTTGTTTCCCCTGCTTGTTGTTCGAGAGCTTGACAAATACTTTCATAAGTGCATAGTCCCACGAGTTGACTTTGCTCATCAACTAGTGGTATAAAATACAAGTTATATTCGCGTAAAAATGACAATATTGATATTACACTAGAAACCTCAGAGCATTTTAGAATCACTACTGAAGTCTCCATAACTTCAGATATTCTAGCTGTTTGTAGGTTTACGTTTGAGTACAAAAGTTGCAATGCATCATGCTCTGTGAACCATCCCACTACCTGCAAATTCTCAACTATCAACGCACAACCTGCTTGCGGTTGACGCTGACTCATCAAAGCAACTACATCTAACAATGGTGTATCAGGTGCAACACTCAGGGGAGAAAAGTCAATTGCAGAATCCAATGATGGTAGTGAGATAAATTGAGCAAAGGCGTGCATAAATGTTTGCAATAGCTAGTAGCACAAAAATGTTCTAGATCTATCAGGTAATGTCTTTAATTATTTTCCATTATTTTTACGTTTTTCCTCAGTAATTTCTTGCGTAAAATTCCTTAATTTAGTTAAAATTTATACATTTTTTTAGCCGAATGCATATTAAGAGGAAGTCAGCCCCTAAGCCCTTCGGGCACACTGCGCGTTGGCGGAGCCTGCCCGAAGGGCTTACGGGGAAGTCACGCATTCATGCATTCACGCATTCAAAAGTAAGAACCCCATAACTGAAGTTGGGGGCTTGTAACAAGGACGCCGTAGACGCTTGCGCCTACTCGATGAAATACATTTTTTCTTTTTCCATAACGGAAGTTGGGGGCTTGTACCTTTTTCTTTCTCTCTATTGAAAGCGCACTAGGGATGCAACTGTACCCGTTCTCCGTAACGCAATAACTTTTCTATCGTAGCGAGACGATTTTCCCAAACTTTGACTTGATATGGATTTTCCAGAGCTTGTAGACGCATCCACACTCTAAATTGAGACTGTAACCTTAAAAGCGACGCTCTTGCTGTTACCAACTTAGTCTGATTTGGATCAGTAGCCAGTTGATTTAAAGCATTTTCCACAACTTCTGCTTGGGAGTTAAAAGTTGAAAGCGTTGTGGAAGGTATTCGCAGCTTGTTGTTTTGCAATGCCAATTTCCACTCACTTTGTAGGGCTGTGTAACGAACAGCAGCAGTTTGAAAAGGTTTGCGGTGCGGAATCGGTTCTTTTTGTGCACGTTGAACGTTACCTTGAGTATTATTAAAGACTTTATTCAGGTCATTGGTGAAATTCTCGGCAGCAAACAAAGCGTAACCAATAACAGGCAAATCTCTCAGCAGTTGAATTTGATCAAATGCTCCGACTGTCTGCAAAGAAAGCAGGCGAATTCCTGGTACCAACAGCGAAGAACCCAGTTGTGTAGAAGATGTTATCCAAGGTTGTGCCAGTCGCTCAAAGCGCGGGGTATCCTGAGCATAAGTCATGGGGACAATTAAATCGACATCGCCACGCCTTGCCCAAACCTCCCAGTGTTGCTGCAGTTTCTGAATGCGTTCTTGTTCTGGAAGGGGAAAAACAGCAGCCGATAAAATCAAATTAGGTCGCTTTTTTCGCAGTTGCTGTGACACTTGAGCAACAAAGTTATCAATTTGTGAGGTACGAAATTCTGTCCACTTTTGCCACAGCTGTCGTTCTCTTGGAGAAATCCTGGCTGGATCTACACCAGCGATTTGCTGAAACTGCTCTCTAGCCGCCTTGCCATAACCATAAATCCGGTTAGCGGCTGGGTCTTGAAAGGGATAGCGAATATAATCTAGTTGTAGACCATCCACGTCATAGCGGCTGACAATTTCCTCATACAAACTCAGCAAGTACTGCCGCACTTGCGGATTTGCTGGGTCAAAAAATGGCTTGCTTTGTCCAGAAGGAACCATTTGACCGCGATTATCGTATCCTGCCCAATCAGGATTAGCAGCAAGCACTGGTCCTGGGTAGTTAGGATCTATGTTGAGGAGTTCATTGTGTTTTCGATTGCCAGCAGCAAAAGCCCAAACCCAAGCGTGTAATTCTATACCCCGCTCGTGAGCCAACTTGACTCCAGATGCCAATGGATCCCAACCGCGAACTAAAGGGTTTGGCTGCGGCGCAATTTTGCTCGGATAAATCGTGTAGCCAGCATTTACCGTTTCAAAAAATATAGTGTTAATTCCGGCTTGCGCTATGCGATCAAAAATCAGAGCGAGTCCCTCCTCGTTTCTCGCACGGATAATTGTTCCCCGGTCGAGCCATATCGCCCTAATTTCTGGTTGCGCCAGCCTGCGATTCAAAGGAAATTGGTTCCACAAATTTGCTTTTGCTACCAACCATTGCTGACGAGCCTGAGCGTAATTTTTCTGTGCAATCAATTGGGGCAAGTTTTTCGCAACTTCGCGAGCAGCATCTAAAGCTTGCTCTACGTTCACAACTGCTCCTCCAGGTCTTGTTGAGGCAACTTGCGCTTGTTGCGTCTTTGCTAATTGGGCGTTGTCGTCATTTTCAGAAAGAGCTCGTGCTGCTAAATGAGCACTCTCGACTCTACCAATAAGTTTTTCTAGCTCGTACTGCAGGGTGAGCGTTTCAGTTTGGCTAATTGGTGCTTGCGAGTTAGGGACAACATCAAACCGCACCGCTGTTTCAAGTTGGTCAATAGCCTCATCTGATTTTGGAGGCGTGACACTAGGAATAGGTCTGGGTAGAGGAGCTGTGGCAATCTTGGGAGGAGGGGATGAGGGGGATGAGGGAGATGAGGGGGATGAGGGAGATGAGGGAGATGAGGGAGGGAGGGAGGGACGGAGTGAGGGAGTGCGGGAACTAGGGGTAGATGGGGAAGTGGCGGAAGTCTTTTCTCCCCCTGCTCGCCTGCTCTGTTGCTCTGCTGCTCTGCTGCTCTGCTGCTCCCTGCTCCCTGCTTGTCCTTTCGCCGGAGTTGCTGGTGCTTTAGCCACAGCCACGGTGGTGGAGCAGGTTTGAGAACCTCCTGCTACTTTAGTTGGGGCAGTTGTAGGCTTTTTTACATATCGGTTGATGGTGGTTTGTAACCAAGCAGTATCTAACTGAGCCGATGAAGCCGCATCTACACCCCAGCGCCAGCCAAAAAAGGTGGAACGCTCATTAGCTACCACTGCTGCTGGATTATCTTTGGAACCCCAAACAGCAGCAGCTTGAGTTGTGAAGTTATCAGGAATCACGACGCCACCGCGTACCTGACCAAAGAGTCCGTTTTGATTTGCCCATTCTAGGAATTTTGCTTTTGGTGATGGTTGTAGCTTTTGTGGACTATCAAGGCTGAATCCCCAATAGCCGCCTAGAAGAGTTCGCAGTAGCTGTCGCACTCCTGGGGCTGACAAACTCCCGACAGGACCGCTGGCAATTATGCGCCCTCCCTTGCTCATCCACTCTTCGAGGGCAATGGCTTGTGGGGGCGATAATAACTCGATATTTGGCAAAAATAAAACCACGCGATCGCCCCAATCTGCTGCATCCTTCACACTTGCAAGAGGAATCACGCAATACTTCACCCCAGCCGCCTGTAAGCGGTTTGTGATCCCCGTCCACTGATTTGCATTTTCTTCGCTATGGACTATGCTCAATACCGGTTCTGAAGTTGCCGCGCTGGCTGGCAAAACGTTTAATAGATTAAATATTAAAAAATTAAAATTTAGAATTAATATTCCTGCTTTTTTAATTTTCAATTTTATCTTTTTACTTCGTCTTTTCTGATTTCTCACTCTTCACCCTCACCTTGAAAAATTCAAAATTCGCTCATTCAAAGTTCAAAGATGAATTTTGACATGAAATTATAAAAGATTAACTTTTGTCGCCGTTCATTGGTTGAATGCACCTTTGAATGAATTCTTCAACTCCTGCTACTGGAAATATTTTTGTATCCAGCTTACAAGCCACATCCTCAACACTTATATCATCTAAAAATACCAATTCACCATGTTTGAGCATGACACTTGGCAGCAAAATTCCATCTCCCAAATCTTGCCCCTGTAACTTCAAAAGCAAATCATGACCAGTTAGCAAGCCAGTAACGGTAATATTTTGTCCCCAGTAATCACTTGACAAAGCACACATTTTGATATCTAAACCCTCAACAGAATTCAATTGCTTCAAAATAGGTTGAAACGCTTGTTCTACTGCATTACCAACTATCCAAGTCAATTTTCTCGGCTGAACTTTTGGCGGTAGCAACTTGTTTGCTGTTTCGGCAAACTGCTTAAGAAACAAACGAATAGAACCGACACCGTTATCTATTTGAGGATAATCTTTGTATTCTGCTTCGGTTGGTAATTCCTCTCCAGCAATCAAAAACCACTCATCAGCTAGCCAAACACAGCTTTGTCGTTGTTTCTTTTGAAATTCCTGCTGTAGCGATCGCACCTGGGAAATGACTTCTCGTGCTTTTTCTCTGGTGACAGGTGTGAGTTCATCTTCTTGGGGACGAAACCGCGTTAAACCCACTGGTACCACTGCCACAGAGGCAACAGCTGGCACTTCTCCAGTATGAAAAGACGCTAAATCTCTTAATGTCTGTTCCAGATGGATACCATCATTGATACCAGGACAAAGCACGACTTGTGCGTGAATTTGCAGTCTTCTTTTTTGGAACCACTTGATTTGCTGCAAAATTTGTCCTGCACGGGGATTTTTCAGCAGTCTAATTCTAACATCGGGTTCCGTCGCATGAACCGACACATACAAAGGAGATAGCCGCATATTTTCAATTCGCTGCCATTCTCGTTCTGTTAAATTAGTGAGAGTTAAGTAAGACCCATACAAAAAGCTCAGGCGATAATCATCGTCCTTTAGGTACAAACTTGAGCGCTTACCTGGTGGTTGCTGATCAATAAAGCAAAACGGACAACGGTTATTACACTGAATCAAACCATCAAATAGAGCTGTTTCAAACTCTAGCCCTAAGTCGTCGTCATAGTCTTTTTCAATTTCAAGATGATGGGTTTTGCCAGCAGTGTCTAAAACTTCTAGTTCTAGTACCTCATCAGCACACAAAAACTGATAATCTATTAAATCGCGAGGTTGTGTACCGTTGATGCTGATGATCGCATCTCCCACTTCAAATCCAATTTCTGCGGCGATGGACTCTGGTAGGACTTTTGTAATTCGGGCAGGATGAATGGTAGTCATAAGTTGTGAGTTATAATATACGGGCTATTATTTATTAGTTAATATGCGATAATTAATCGTCTGGGAAGTTGTAGAGTCAAACGAGTGATACTCTACAAGCTTATAATTTCTCGCTACTGATTTTAACTTACCTGGAATCAAAGTAATATTTATAATTTATCCAAGAGTCGATAATAGACTTTAATTGATTTAATAAAGAATAAAAATCAGTGTATTAACTTTAATTTTGCATAAAATGAAATCTCTCTATGATTGTCAACTTTAAAGTCGTAACAGCAGCGTAGAGTTCGAGTGCGGAAAATAATCTCAAGCAACCGTGTACTGGTGGTAACTTTATTACTGAGTATCGCACTACTTTTTATGATAGGGATTTCCCTGTCATTCGGAGCAGTGGCGATGACTCCAGCCCAATTATGGCAAGCAATCCTGCGTAAAGGAGACACACTCACTCAAACGATTATCTGGGATTTACGACTACCGCGTACCCTAGCCGCAATGCTAGTCGGTGCAGCCTTAGGAATGTCTGGTGCACTGCTTCAGGGAATGCTACGAAACGGACTGGCAGATCCGTTCTTACTCGGTATTTCTGCTGGTGCAGGTTTGGTAGTTGTGCCAATAATCACCCTTGGAGTATTGCAGAGTTGGGTTCCTTTGGCTGCTTGGATTGGCAGCTTACTAACAACAATTTTCGTTTATTTTCTGGCTCGCAGTGGTGATGGTATTTCCATTGAACGGTTAATTTTGGGTGGAGTCGCCGTTAGCTCATTATTTGGGGCGATTCAATCGGTATTGTTGCTGCTGGCAGACGATGGACGGGTGCAAGCAGCGTTAAATTGGTTAATTGGTAGTTTGAATGGAAGAGGATGGAATCTGGTGGCGATCGCCGGACCTTATATTTGTTTATCCTTACTGTTGGGCTGTCTGTTGGGGCGTAGTGTTAATTTGCTCAATTTAGGTGATGACTTGGCAGTTGGGTTAGGAGTTTCTTTAGTGCGATCGCGCATTTTTATTGGCGCTATTGCCACACTATTAGCCGCAGGTGCTGTGAGTGTTGCGGGATTGATTGGCTTTGTCGGCTTAATCGTTCCCCATGGTATCCGCTTGTTTGTTGGCACAGATTATCGCGTTGTTTTGCCATTGAGTGCTGTTGGCGGTGCTTTCGTCCTCACAGGCGCTGATTTGCTCTCTCGCTTAGGCGCTGTGGAGTTACCAGTTGGTGCTGTCACCGCACTGTTTGGATCACCTCTGTTTATCTGGTTGCTGTATCAACGCAAAGGAAATTTTAATTAGTCATTGTAGAGACGCGCCATGGCGCGTCTCTACATCTCATTGGGAGGCAGTGCGGTGGACGGGTTCCCCGGCATAAAGGAGCCAGCCGCGTGGGCGGCTCTGCCGACTTGAGCGGACTGGCGTCACCTGCCGTTCATTAGTAAGGGTTTTAGAGGCTTTTACATTTCTTAACATAGTTCGGTTTCTTTCTACCTATCTACTTAGATCTGATTTATAAACTTAACAATTGATGTTTTTGGGACAGGTTATGTATATTCAAAGTAGATACATATGAAAGTAACATTTGAACGTGTCATTTTTCAGGCAACATCATTAAGGAATTTATGACCACCATCATTACGAAGTGGGGAAACAGCTTAGCGGTTCGTATTCCTAGAGCATTGGCAGAACAGGTACAAATTCAAGAAGGAAGCGATGTGAGTTTGAGCATTTCGGGTGACAGCATTGTCATCACACCAAGAAAGCGGAAAAAATATACGCTTGATGAATTACTCGAAGGTATGACACCAGATAAATTCCATTCTGAAGTTGATACTGGAATCGCTATGGGGAATGAAATTTGGTGAGTAGTTCATACATTCCAGACAGAGGTGACATTGTTAAGTTGGAATTTGGATTAGTGGAAATTACGGCTGATTTGGTGAAACAGGCATTCGAGTTAAGATCAGGTATGTCGTTTGAAGAAATCGCCAAAACACTAAATACTGAAATAGTTGTGTTCTAGGGTTTTTTAAATTAAAATAATCGAAAGAGTCTTATTTTGCTCTACTCTATTTCCTGAAAAAAAATTTGCTCTCGCTCCGCTGACACAGAGAAAAGAAAAAAGAGTAAAGGGTAAAAGGGCAAAACTATAAAGGGCTACTAAGACCTCCCGAACACGCAGACAACACGAAAACCAATATAGTTGACGATGTTGTCGCGCTCCGCCCTATGGCCGCAGCCGCGAGACGCGGAACGGCAGCTTACAGGAAGGAAGTCCCAGGAACCGCCCCGCAGCAGTGTACGATTATCATTATCATTTATCCATGCACTGCCATCTTTGGGTGCCCCTTGATAGTTCTCATGCCAAGTATCAGCACACCATTCCGAGACATTGCCATGCATATCGTATAATCCAAAGGCATTAGGTGGAAAGCTTCCTACTGGGATGGTTTGTTGTCGATACTCTCCCGTGGGAGCATTTCCGTAAGTGGAGTTACCGCGATAATTTGCTAAATCAGTCGTTATCGTCTCACCAAAGTAAAAGGGTGTCGTTGTACCTGCACGACAAGCATATTCCCACTCCGCTTCGCTGGGTAACCGATAATCCCTTCCCGCTGTGAAATTTATTCTAAAATTAAGTCTAGCACAGAATTCCAATGCATCATACCAAGAAATTTGCTCTACTGGTCGGTCATCTCCTTTAAAGTGAGATGGATTTGGGTCTAGTTCTTTGTTGACTTGAGGTAAAGCTGCTACGGCTCTCCATTGCGCTTGAGTGACGGGATATCTACCCATGAAGAAGGGTTGAACAGTGACTTCATGCTGAGGTTTTTCCCTATCATTTCCTTCCCCTTCTGGCGAACCCATTATAAATTTGCCACCAGGAATTGCGACCATTTCTAAGGTGATACTATTTCCTAAGTCTTCGGTGAAGTATTGAGCTTGTTTGGTTTCTCGTTTGATAATTTCACCGCCACGGTTGACAGTGACGACATTAAATTCAAAAACTTCAAAATATTGTCCTTCTAATTCCTCGGCAAAACGCGCATACTCTCCTCCCAATTGTCGTAAAACTTGAGCCTTGAGCTGTGCAAAGGGACGAATCTTTGTTTTTAAGGAATCTTCCCCCTGAGACACAGGTGTAAGCAAACGCGCTTCAAATTCCCGTACTGATAAACCGAGTCGTTTAGCGACAAACTCAGATACGTTATCAATGACTGAAATTGTTTTACTAACTGGTACAGACTCTAGCAGTAATTCTCTTACCCCTTCAACAAACTCATACTCAATATAATCAGCGTCTGTATCTTGGCGAATAGATGTTAGAGGTTTGAGCAATCCACTCATAAACACCTCCGCCACATGAATTTGTGATGATTGCGAGAGCAGGGTTTGCTGAATTAGTTGCACGACTGGTAAACTAACGGGTGCAGCTGCCATTAATCCAGCTAACCGACGAGCAAGGGGAGAAGCTGTGGCGCGAAATCGACTAACTAACGCTTGTGGAGTCAGGTTGAGTTCTTTGTGTTCTGTTAATTGTTGAGTGTCCCTGTGTTCAACCACATTTACAGAGGAAAATTTAAACCCTGCTGTTTTTACATTCCCTAAACCTGCTAAAACCTGTGACCATTTTAGTAAAGGTTCAGGTTCTAGAGTGACAATGGGAACAGGGATAGAATTTTGAATTTTGTTTGCGTCTTCTTGGATAGCATTCTCAATTTCATCAGTTGTATCTTTATCCCAAGTTTCTACAATCAGATGAGAATTGAAAACTCCAGGGTTAAGAGAACGCAGTAGAACAGGTATTTCTGAAGCTAAAGGTGTTCGTTCCCAAAGCCGTTCAGGGAGTAATTGCAGAATAGTCATTAAACTCTTACGTCCCCACAGCTCTAATACTGGATGAATAAACTTCCTTCGCCAAGCGGGAGAAATACAATCACTCACCAGTAAAATTAAACGCTGTCCCTTGGGGTCAATCAATACCTCAGGAGTATACGGAGTTGAACTATCAGCACCTGTACTATTTTGAGGGAATAATTGTACCTTTGTTTCAGTAACCTTTAATTCCCAAGTTCGCACATCCCGAAACGCACCGTGATGTTTTAACAGCCGTTGGAGTTCGGTGATAGTCTGTTTCCAGACAGCGGTGGAACTGCTTTGTTCAACTACCAACCCTAACTCTAACCATCTTTCTGGCGCAGGTTTTAGAACTGGTACCCAAATTTTTTCTTGTGCAATGCGGCAAACGGTTGCTTCTTCATCCAGTATATTTTCTGTAGGAGATGGAACTTTCCGCATTAAAGGACGAAGTGCACGTCCTAAAGCTAGAACATTTCTCAGTGCTACAGCCGCAGGTACTTTGATAGGAATTGCTTCCCGATTTTCTGGAGACTTTGCGGAACTTTGCACAGAAGAGGGAAGATAGACTTCAGCACGAGGTTCTGTGACTTGAGTTCGGGTTCGGGGTTGATTAGTTTTGGGTGGCTTTGGTTTTGATACTGTTGATTGTTGCGATTGCTGTTGCGATTGCTCAGACTCTTCTATATGAACCGCCAACCAGATAATTTCTGCTAACTCGCGGGCGGTTAGGTCGAAGCCTGCTTGTTGTAGAATGGCGATCGCCCGCTCAATCATATCCCCTCTGTACTGCTCAAGTATTGCAGCAACCGTTCGATGAACTTTTCTTTTTTCTGTTCTTTTTCTCCATCAACAACAGAATCAAGCATCGGAGAATCAGGCAAATGAGCCGTACGGGTTAACATATAAATGGCATTGAGTAATTGGTCTGTTGCCAAGTCTCCCTTATCCCGTCGGTTGACAAATTTCTCAATAATTTTGTCTGCTTGTCCAATAATATCTCCTAAATGCGCTTTGACAATCGCTTCTAACTCCTCACGAGTCGGTTCTCGTAAATCTAATCTCAAGCAGCGCCGCAAGAAAGCGGGTGGAAATTCTCTTTCGCCGTTACTTGTGAGGACAACAAACGGAAACGCCTGACACTGCACCTTTCCTTTAACGATGGTTGTCGTTTGGTTATCATAAGTTTGTACAACAATTTCAGAAATTTTATCTGCTATCCTTGCTAGTTCGGGAATCTCATATTCCCCTTCTTCAAAGATATTTAATAAATCATTGGGTAAATCAATATCGCTTTTATCCATTTCGTCAATTAATAACACCTTGGGATTTTTTGAAGGAAGTAACGCCGTTCCCAAGGAACCCAATTGAATATACTTGCCAATCTCAGCTAAATTTTTCTTATTATCTTTGTCACTATTATTCTTATCACTATCTTTATTATCCTGACTCATTTGAGCATCTTGTAACCTACCAATGGCATCATAACGATAAAGTCCTTGCTGTAAAGTCGAGCGAGTCGTAATGTTCCAACGCAAAACTTCTCCCAGTTGTAATTCTTTAGCCACCGCATAAGCTAAAGAAGTTTTGCCTGTCCCCGGTTTTCCTGTCACCAATAAAGGACGACGCAAATATAAAGCTGCATTGACTAGCTCTATTTCCTCACCCCTCGCCTGATAAGTGATACCTCGTTCTTCTTTGTCAAATCTGCGCCAGTTAGGAGGCTCAGGTAGGCGCTCAATTCCATTGTGGGGTTTTTCAGGAGTTCCTTGAAAGATTTTCCAAGATGTCATGATGGTGTTGTATATTTAATCTGAGGTGGCAATATATGAGGATTTTCCCATAGCAAGGAGAGATGATGTCCGATGCGCTGCTCAGAATCATAAGGAAAATCATCTGAACGCTTGCGTTTGACTCGCTCTGGTAATTCTGTTATTGAACATGTCAGGAGTTCATCAAGTTGAACTTGATGATGTGAGTTTTGTAATTCCTGTCTTATCCATAACGCAACTGGAATTGCCGTTTGATTCATCACTTGAAAAAATTCCTTCGACGGCGGTTTCAACAGTTTTAAAGCAATAGCACTTTCTTGATTTAATCTAGAAAATAGTTCTTGCCAAGAATGACAGTCACCAGAAGTACAACACTCAGAGCAGGCGTTCTCAGTTAGCTCCTTTAAAATCTTCCACTTCTGTACCCAAACATTTCTATAACGATATTCCTTTAGTAGGCGATAACTAGAACGAACAATAACTTTATATAAACTGCCTATAGGAATTGCTAGTTCTTTTTGAATTCTCCAAGTATCAATAGGTTCGTTTAAGAGTTCATAGGGTAAGAAAATCTCAATCGTTGGTTGGCTAGAGAAGTCAGTTAGGTATGGAGTTATTTTGTCAAGATAGTCTTCTAGTAAAGAAGGGATTTGTTCTAGAGTAAATGTTTCTTGCTCCTGTTCTTCGATTTCTAAAAATTTATAACCTTCTCCTGTCAGATGATTGAATTTCTCATTTGCTCCATCAGGGATAAACCAAGCCGAAACAAAATAACGCTTTTTTTGTTGTTTACTTGAGTCTAGGTAAATAATCAGGTGATTTGGTATAGTTTCTTGTTCTTTGCTTGTTTTTTTCTCATCTTTCCGAAGAAGCAACTCAGAAAAATTCTCAAAACTCTGTTCGCCCCATTCCTTTAATTTATTAAATTCCTCAGGATGTAGCTTATTTTCTACATCTACTAAGAAACGAGCCACAAACTGCTCAGTACGGCTGTAAAGATTACTCCCTTGAGGCATATCCTCAAGATTATCTAAAATTTCTTCCAGATCATGAGCAGTATCAGTATTTTGATTGATATGCCAATCCTTAGGACAACAGGCTAGATAAGACTGCTTCATTTTTTCAAGATATTTTTCCTCGAAAGGAGCAAGTTTTTTAAAAGCATCAATTGTAATAGATAATTTCTGCAAGCAGTAATTACCAGAATTTCCCTTACGCGCACCATTAATTAATTCTTGGATATTACCTCGAATCTCAAAATTGGTTATTAATCTAGAGAGAACAATATCATAATCTGAATCTTGAGGAACTTCTGACTCATCTATATCAATTTCTTCACGTAGCATTATAATCAATCTGTCTCGCCTAGGGTAAGCAGATTTTAGTGCCTTTCTTATTTTTTTTATCTCATATCCAGACAAGCACATGAGTGACTACTCCATACCTACCAAAATGAAAATTCACAGTTGTTAACTCCATTCAAGTATCTACACCCTGGTTTTATTTCCTTCCGGAAATTCAACTTTCCTATTCTCGATATAAAATATTTACCATAGTGGTTGACCACTTCGTAAATCTGCCAATAAACCTTGCCTCTCTAAACGAGAACAAATAGCACTGAAGGGTGTTCCCGCGTTGTAAGTTGGATTTCTCCAGTCGGGATCACCGCTATGATGCAACGCTACTAAATTCCAGTTAATGTCAAAACATGGAGAACCAGAGGAACCAGGCTCAGTATTAGTTTTATATTTAACAGTTGTGCCATTTTCATTGATGCCAATAATAGCATCTGTGTCAAACGCCAATTTTAATGGCTCAGCTTTTGGATGTTGCACTATTAATAATGGAGTCTCAGGCAAAAAATCATAAGGTTCGGTAGGTAACGAAATCCATCCTCGCTGTGGAGCATTTGGATCAGAGTTTTTCCCTATCGCTTCTTCTCCAGGAACTCCATCTACTCGGAGCAAGGCATAATCTAGTTCGTCAGGTGTTGGTAAAGTATTTTTGGCATAAGGACTTTTATCAACCAGCCAGTCGGACTCTACTAAGCGATACTCTGTACCTTTGTTGATAATCTTGCCATCCGCTAGTTGTTTATAGTCAAAACGCAGAATAAGATTGCTGGCATTTGCTTGTCCTGAATCCACAGATTCGATGACATGATAATTGGTAATTACCACATTTGCTGCAATCAGAAAACCTGTTCCGAATTCTTTAGTATTATTGTTATTGGTAATTTCTATGCGGCACACTTGCGCTTCAATTGTGCCTAACTTTTCTCGCCATGTATTCACGTCTAGAAAACTATTCGTTTTCTTAATAATTTTCTCTAATGCGCCTCTTGCTGATAGCTGTGGTGGCATAGGAGTCGCAAGATTAAACTCCTGAGCAAAGACAAATAATGCTGAGTTTCCAGGATTTGACTCACGAGCACCTGCAATCAGTTTATCAACCCATCCCTCAGCTTCTGCTGCTTGAATTAATCTAAAGACAATTGCTTGTAAGTCATTGCCCATTGCTATTGCATTGAGGTTTTTTCCAAACTGGAATTTTACTACTTCAGCAAGTCTTTGCTGCTCTGGAAACGCGTCAAGTAGAGCTTGTGTGAATTGTTTGTATTGCTGACCATTTAGTTTCATGGGTTCTTCTACGCAAGTGCGGTTCTAGTTTGGATGTATGCAGTACAATTTTAGATCTCCATTCTTATACCATTTCACGTTAATCGCGATACATTTAAATTCTGTAGAGACGCTTCAAACAGCGCGTCTCTACACTACCGATTTGTATCATCCTTTTCGTAAAATGGTATTAACCCTTTTTCCAACTATTGTGTATTTTGACTCCTTTTATCTTTAACTTTCTTCAATGCCATTAGAAACACACAATCTCACTGGTGGATACGCAGGTAAACCGATTGTTCAAGAAATCACTCTCGCACTGCAAGCGGGAGAATGGCTAAGTCTTGTAGGTGCGAATGGTTCAGGAAAATCCACCCTCCTAAAACTCATGAGTCGCCTGCTGAAACCGCAAACAGGCGCTGTACTACTTGATGGTAAAGCCATTCACACCCAAAAAGCTGCTGTTGTCGCCCAAAAACTGGCATTATTGCCGCAACAGCAAACGATACCTGCGGGGTTGACGGTGCGACAGTTGGTGTCTTTAGGACGTACACCCCATCAACCTTGGTGGCAATGGGAATTAGACGCAGAGGATAGAGATAAAGTAGAGAGAGCCTTACAGTTAACGCGGATGCAATCTTTGTGCGATCGCCCTGTAGAACAATTATCCGGTGGTGAGCGACAAAGAGCTTTTTTGGCGTTGGCTTTAGCGCAAGATCCGCAAGTTCTGCTGTTGGATGAACCGACGACTTATTTAGATATTTGCTACCAGTTACAGTTACTAGAACTGCTCAAACAGCTTAACCAAGAACAAGGCTTGTCAATTATCACAGTGTTGCATGATGTAAATTTGGCAGCAAGATATAGCTCTCGCATTGCACTGTTATACCAAAGTAAAATTTGGGCTGTAGGAGAACCAAGGGTAGTTTTGACGCCTCTTAATTTGGCTAATGTTTTGGGCGTAGAAGTTGCTGTGTTGGAAACGCCAGTTGGTTTGCAAATTTGCTCCTTGGCTGCTATTGGTGATGAGTAGCAAGCTGCATTGAGCAATGAATAAAAATTATGGGGTTATTATGCAACGTCGTTTCATACTATTTGGGTTAATACTGTGGTTGAGTTTGGGCATTTTTGCTTGCACAAATGCAACGACTGAACAGGCAAAAAATACAGAGGCAAGTACTATCTCTACATCGCAGCAATCCCAATCAGTCAAAATTGTCAGCCTCACATCTCTTTCGGCTGATATTGTTTATCAACTGGATAACAAAAAACTAGTGGGTATATCTGGTAGCAGTTTATTCAAAAACGACTCACGATTTAAAGATATTCCCCGTGTGAGTGAGGGACAAGCAACACCAAATTTAGAGAAAATCGTAGCATTGAAACCAGATTTAGTTATTGGCGCAGAAGGTTTTTCTAATCTGATTACCGACAAACTTAAAGAGTTAGGTATAACAACTTTACTTACCAAAGTTGACAGTTGGGAAGGATTACAAGAGTTAACCAAAACCCTGGCAAAAATTGTTGATGCAGACTCAACTCCATTATTAAACCGCTATCAAACTTTTTTGCCAGATAAGCTAACTCAGAATCCTTCTACATTAGTGCTTGTTAGCCGTCAACCAATTTTGTCACCAAGCAAAAAAAGTTGGGCGGGAAATTTGCTAGAGAAATTTCAAGCAAAAAACCTCACAGCTGATTTACAAGGTAAAATTTCAATACCAGGTTATGTGACGCTTTCTGCTGAAAAAGTTCTCGAAGCAAATCCAGATGTATTAATTGTTGTTAGTCCCCAACCAGGACTATTAGAAAGTTTCAAGTCAGAGTCTTTTTGGAATCAACTCAAAGCTACCAAAAATAATCGAGTTTACGAATTCGACTATTACGGGCTTGTCAATCCTGGTAGTGTAGATGCGATTGAAAAAGCTTGTCAGCAATTAAAAGTAGCCCTATCTGGCTAGAAGTAAACAGTCAATATAGCGGACTCAATTGAGTGCAATACATCAGGAGATAAGAACCACAGATGGACACAGATGGACACAGATAAATTATCTGCGTCCATCTACTTCGGCGTCCATGTGCGGTTTTAAAGAGCCAAAAATCAGATTTTTGCAACAAATCTCATCAAATATTTTTCAATAATCCTGCTCCAATTGCCCCTAGGATAAGTACGCCAAACACCAATCTATACCAGATAAATACCCAAGTGCTTCGGTTTTTCAAAAAGCGCAACAACCCAGCGATCGCCATGTAAGAAAATATCGCAGATGAAACGACGCCAACTACCAGGGAAACTATCCCTGCACTCTCTAACCCTTGTCCGAAAACATCTTTTAACTCAACTAACCCAGCTAAGGTAATGGCAGGGATACCTAGCAAAAAGGAAAATCTAGCTGCTGTTGCCCTTTCTAAACCAATAAATAATCCTGCTGTTAAGGTAGAACCGGAGCGCGAAACACCAGGAATTAATGCCATAGCTTGAGCTAATCCCATGAATATACCATCTGACATATTCAATTGGCTAAACTCTCGCTTTCGTGTGCCTAGTTTTTCTGCAACCCCCAATAACAGTGACATAAAAATTGAGGCACCTGCGATCGCAGCCAGACTCCGCAAAGGTGAATTATCAAAATCGGGAATGAATTTTTTTATTAGAAGTCCAAAAAAGACAATTGGCAACGTTCCGATGAGAATTCCCAAAGTGATACGAAAGTCCTTGTCTTGGTAATCAGAACGCGCGATCGCTTTTGTTGTGCCTTGGGCAAGTTGTGTCAAATCGCTCCAGAAATACCACACTACAGCAGCAATACTTCCAAGCTGAATGACAGCGGTAAAAGTTACCCCCGGATCACCCCATCCAAGGAGCACGGGCACAACCTTTAAGTGTGCTGTGCTACTAATGGGTAGAAATTCCGTAGCTCCTTGTACAAAACCTAAAACCAAAGCTTGGAAAATATTCATTTGTTGCACCCCATCAGTCCCTACGTTGGGCTGGGTGGCAAGAACTTTTATCGGTACTGCTAGAACCGAGATCATCGCGGATGCAGCACTTAAAAGCAAAAATAATTGACGTTTTGATAAAGCCATTCCTTTACCTATGCTCACTGTCTCTACAACCAAATACACACACAGCCCACACACAAACCCGGAGGCAAAATAGCTTTTTCAGGAGTGCTACGTGGTTAAACTCACGCATCAAGTCATGAACCCACAGCCAGTAGTCCAAAGTTGTAACTGTAAAAAATATAATAATGGCTTCTAAGTATTTTTCAATAGTCCAGTCGCGATCGCAACCAGAATTGTAGCCCCAAAAGCCAAACGATACCAAACAAATATCCAATTGTCGCGGGTTTGAAGATATCGCAGCAACCAAGCAATCGATATATAAGAAAATACAAACGTAGAAAGTACCCCAACACTCACCACCACCAAGTCAATTTTGCCCAACGCCTCTTTCAAAAACTGATACATTGTTGCAATAGTCAAGGCTGGAATCCCTAACAAAAAGGAAAATCTTGCGGCTGTTTGTCTCTGGAGTCCTAAAAATAAAGCAGTCGTAAAAGTGGAACCAGAACGGGATACACCAGGTGCTAGCGAGAGCATTTGCCCCAACCCTATCAAAAACCCATCTTGCATTTTTAGTGCGCTAAAATCTCGCTTGCGACTACCAAATTTTTCTGCTGCTCCTAGTAAAATCGCTAAGACAATTGAATCGATGGCAATGGTACTCATGCTGTTAATCAAAGAGTTTTCATCATTAAGCACATCCTTCAGCAGAAAGCCTGCTACCAAAATTGGTAATGTGCCTATTGCTATACCAACGAGCAATTGCCATTCATTTCGCTGCCAATCTTTTTGCTGAAAAGCTGTCCAGCCTCCAGTCAAGATTTGACTGATATCTTTGCGGAAATACATTAAGACGGCAATGACACTGCCAAATTGAATCGTCGCCACAAATGCCTTTTGCCCCAAGAGTTCCCATCCAAATGCTTTGGTAAATACCTCTAAATGTGCAGTACTGCTGATAGGCAGAAATTCTGTTATGCCTTGGATAATCCCCAAGATAAATGCTTGAATGAGTTGCTCAATGAGGTTGGCTTCACCAGCTGTAGCGTTTTGAATTTCTCCCACCTGTGCCAGTTGTCCCCACACAGGATAAAGCAACCCATACCACTGTGTACTACCCGCCTCTAATATTGTCGTCATGACTCGGACTCCCAATATACCTGCGTAATTGTACTGGATTATCCAAATTTACGCTGTTTTCTTTGGTCTTTCCGGGTGGCACATAACACGCTCTGAAATTAAGCTAAAATCAATATGCCCCTAGGGGGGATATTATGTTGTGATATCTTAAATAAAATAAAGTTAAGTAACAAATATTAAAAAAATTGGTTAACAATACTTTGTCTTCTTACGCTGCTTCTACCACTACGATCGCGCCAATTGAGCCAACGAAAAGCGCTGACGTTCCTTTGTTATGGAAAGTCGCCTCTCAGCCAGCATGGTTAGTATTTGCGGCGGCGGTATTTTTGGTGTCTGTGCCTGTGTTTATCGAAGCGCCACTTGTGCGATCGCTGCCGTGGCTGAGTTTATCCTTAACATTAGGTTGGGTATGGTTAAGTTTTAAATTAATGTCGCGTCCCTCGACTTATGTGTGGGGAGATTTGCTCTTAGGATTTAGTTGGAGTTGGTTAGCAGGCTCAATTTATTGGGGCTGGTTACGTTGGGAACCGTTATGGCATTTACCTGTCGAGTCTATAGGTTTGCCATTCGCCTTGTGGTGTCTGTCCCGCAACTGGGGCAAAATAGGTAACTGGTTTTATTTAGGTTCTTTACTCGGTACAGTATTGACTGATGTGTATTTCTACCTGGTAGATTTAATTCCCTATTGGCGGCAAATTATGCAGGTAGAATCAACAGCTGATGTGGCACCAATTTTGCAAAGTGCCGTCGTGCAAGTACAAACGCCTTGGGGACAAGCTTGGGCGCTCATTCTTGCCATAGCGTTGTTAACCGTCGGGATTTTGCCTTTAGCCAAGAAGCAGCGGCACTGGTACGCTTTTAGTGGAGCAGTTTTGAGTACTATTTTGGTAGACTGCCTATTTTGGCTGGCTGCAGTTCTAGCATGATAGTTTCGCGCCAAGACGCAAAGGCGCAAAGCACAGCTAGCTACTCGGAAATTTTTAACGTTTTCACCTGTAGTCAGCGCTTTAGGGATTTCCAAGAAATAAATTATCCCGTGAGCAGTGGGGTGGGCGTCCCCGCCCGCCCAGTTAATAGGATTTTCATGTGTGGTGCTGTACTACAAGTTGAGGAACCACTAAAGTGCTTATTATCTACGAATCTCTATTACAGATTTGAAATGAAGCGAAAGTAGGCAATGCAGGCAACTGCAAAGAATTTTTGACAAAAGTTACAGTCAAACCTAGTAGCGGTAAATATTGTGGATATTAATAAGCTGTATATTAGTTTCTGATACTGCTGTGTTGATTAAGCGATCGCCTATCAGCCTTACTCAGTTCTGAGTACAAAGTACCGAGTAAAGAGTGGGATAATAAGTCGGTCTACTCCGCACTTAACATTCATTGCTCAGAACTTTTTTGCGCTGACTGCTTTTAGCTTAAGGCTTCTATTTCAATTAGAGTGGATGGAAAGAGGTGAAAAATTGTGAAACGATTGGTGCGTTTATTAACAATGTTTAGTTTGGTGTTAGGATGCTTGGGATGGCTTTCAACGCCTCAAATAGCCCAAGCAGCTGACTTCAACTCAATTGCTTTTCGTTCAGTCCCAGTTCTAGCAGTTGAGGGAACTCAAAGTTTGAGGAACCGCGCAGACGCTAGGCTGGCAGAGGTTTATGGTAAAAAAATTGATTTGAATAATACCAACGTGCGAGCTTTCCAAAAGTATCCAGGATTGTATCCCACTCTCGCAAGGACACTCATTAAGAATGCTCCTTACGACAAAGTAGAGGATGTGTTGGATATTCAAGGATTGAGCGAACGTCAAAAACAAGTTCTGCAAGCTAACCTAGACCACTTTACCGTGTCAGAAGTGGAATCAGTCTTCACCGAAGGAGACGACCGCTTTAACAACGGTATTTACAGATAATCGGACTTGCAGCTTATTAAGCTACCAGAACCCACTCCTTTCAGGGAGTGGGAATTAGTTTATTCAGCAAGAGGGAAAACGGGAACAAGGAAGAGCAGGGGAGCTCTTGAGCACCCGGTGCAGGGGGAGAAATCAATTCATAAGGTACGGCATTAGGAGTCTCTCCCTCATCCCCCTCATCTCCCTCACTCCCTCACTCCCTCACTCCCTCACTCCCTCACTCCCTCATCTCCCTTATCTCCCGCATCTCCCTCTCCCTCACTCCCCCCACCCCCTGCTTTGCTTCAGATAGATATTCCTAGCCAATTTGATGTCATCGTTGTCGGTGCTGGTGCTGCTGGACTGTACACGGCACTATGCCTACCTGCCGAATTGCGAGTCGGCTTGATTACCAAAGAAACAGTTTCTCTTTCTGCTAGTGATTGGGCGCAGGGTGGTATTGCTGCAGCGATCGCAAAAGAAGATTCTCCTTATTTACATATTGAAGACACAATAGCCGCAGGTGTTGGCTTGTGCGATCGCCCTGCTGTGGAATTTCTTGCCAAACAAGCTCCTAGCTGCATTCAATCGCTTGTAAACTTGGGAGTAGCCTTTGACCGTCATGGCAGCCAGTTAGCCTTAACCTTAGAAGCTGCTCATTCCCGCAACCGCGTTCTTCATGCCGCAGATACGACAGGCAGAGAAGTGATCACCACTCTCACCGCCCAAGCCCTGCGACGCCAAAACATTCAAGTCATTCAACAAGCTTTGGCGTTAGGTTTATGGTTAGAACCAAAAACACAGTCGTGTCAAGGAATTAGCCTGTTTTACCAAGGTCAAATCAGCCTCGTCAGAGCAAATGCTGTCGTTCTGGCAACAGGTGGTGGAGGTCAGGTGTTTGCCCAAAGCACAAACCCCGCTGTTAGTACAGGTGATGGAGTGGCGATCGCATGGCGTGCTGGGGCGATTCTCCGAGATTTGGAATTTGTGCAATTCCACCCCACTGCTTTGACAAAACCAGGTCGTTTTCTCATAAGTGAAGCTGTACGTGGCGAAGGCGCACACCTTGTTGATAATGAAGGGCGACGTTTTACCTTTGATTATCACCCAGCAGGCGAACTTGCCCCCAGAGATGTGGTGAGTCGGGCAATTTTTAGTCACTTGCAACGCACTTCAACTGACCTCGCAACTGCTCATGTGTGGTTAGATATGCGCCCCATCCCTGCTGAAAAAATTCGCCACCGTTTTCCCAACATCATCAAAGTTTGTCAACACTGGGGTGTGGATGTCTTCACAGAACCCGTTCCCGTCGCCCCTGCTGCTCATTACTGGATGGGTGGCATTGTTACCGATTTCATGAACCGGACAAACATTCCCGGTTTATACGCAGTCGGAGAAACCGCAAGTACTGGTGTGCATGGAGCAAATCGCCTTGCCAGCAATTCTCTGCTGGAATGTATCGTATTTGGCGCACAGATGGCTCATTTGCAGCCTCTAGATGTGAGTAGACCAGAAGACGTGCCAGTAGTTCCTAAGCGAGAATTTTCTGCCAATGTCGCTGAATGGCAACCTCAGCAAGAAAATTTAGAACGACTGCGAGAAAACATACCGCGTCTGGTTTGGCAAAGTGCTGGTATTTGCCGGGAGCAATCAGGCTTAGAAGCAGCGATATCAACCATTAAGTCCTGGCAGCAAGATTTTACTTCTTTGCCGATCACTCAATTCTTGTTGTCTGTACATCCTACAGAATCAGCTCGTTTAGACATACCTGATGTTGAACGACAATTGCGATTGTGGGCAGAAACGCGTAATTTATTGGATGTCGCTTTTTTAATCCTCAAAAGTGCTGGCTTTAGAACCGAAAGCCGGGGAGGGCATTACCGCTTAGATTACCCTCAACTAGACCCTAACTGGCAAGTCCACACACTTGTACAACAAAATAATTGGTGGAAATCCCCAGTGTTGAGTCATTAAAATTTTCAAGCCTTTATCGAGTCCCACTCCCATGCTGGCTATCAGGACCACCATAATTTGGTGGTTCGTAGTTCTTATCTAAGTCAGCATCACAAACAACTTGCTTGAACACTTGAGTATCAAGCTTGAGATTTGCCAAGTCTTGATTATAGCAATTCTCAATTGTATGCACTACACGGTAGGGGCACGACAAAGAACAGCCCGTACTTTGACTGTGTTTCACTCCATTGACAACTACTTTTTGTGTGGTGTCCGAATCCACAGCAGCCGCAGTATCAGCAATTTTGGGAGTTATCAGATAGGCTCCGATAAAAAATAGCACAACGCTAGTCAGTCTCAAGTTAGTTCTCATACGCTTCAGTAAATTCCCTTAATTTAAAAAAAAAAGTATTATTTTTTTACTTATATAGGATGACAGATGATTTAAGAATTTATAAAGTTCACACTGTCATCCGGATTATTACTTAGCTTTGCCATCTTTCTAAAGTGGTAAATAGCAGCTTTACCATAGGGCTATTTTTACTACTTTTTATCTTAAGTTAAGTTTTATTATGAAAATGGAGTCATTTACCTCTACCTGAAGATTGAGATGCTTACAGGTGAATACCAGCAATTTACTGGTATCATAAGTTTCAATTAGCTAAGATGCAGCTTGTAAGGTAGGCATCATGACTAAAGAAAGCCAACTATATAGCAATACGGTTGGTGATAAGACTTGATCCTCCCTAACCCTCCTTAAAAAGGAGGGAATTAAGCCCCCTTTTGTAAGGGAGTTGGAGGTAGCTTTTATAACTAAACAGTATTTACTTAACTGTATTGAGCTATACAGTCAGTAGATGGCGGAAGCAAAAGTTGAGGAATTCTTCGTTGTGGTATATGGGATGTAAGCCCACAACTTAGGTTAATTAGGCAAACTCATATCGGTTTTTCCCGAGATGCTTGGCACGGTACATTGCATTGTCTGCCAGCTTAATCAAAGCTTCACTGTCTTGGCTGTTACTTGGGTAGACACTGATGCCAATACTGGCGGAGATGTTAATTATATGTCCTTCTAAGACAATCGCCTCAGTCAGAGTTGTCAGAATTTTTTCAGCAACTGTAGCAGCAACTTGTACCTTAGGAATTGTCCGTAAAATGACGGTGAACTCATCACCACCTAGGCGAGAAACAGTATCACTGCTACGTAAGCAGTGAGTGAGACGTCGGGCAATGGTTATCAAGAGGCGATCGCCTATCTCATGCCCAAAGTTATCATTAACCTGTTTGAAACCATCTAAATCAATAAATAGTAGCCCTGTTAAGGAATTATTTTCCTGTGCCCACAAAAGCGACTCTTGAAGTTGTTCTGTAAAAAATTTACGATTGGGTAGACCAGTCAGAGGGTCGTGATAAGCAAGATAACGTAAGTGGTCTTCTTTTATTTTTAATTGTTTGTTCATCCGGGATAAGTCAGCGGTACGGCGTCTGAGTTCATCTTCCATCCGCTTGCGTATGGTAATATCTCGGATAATCCCAACTAAGAAGAAATTGCCACCGGCATCTTTATGAAGCGATCGCTTTGTGGCAATCACATGAGTGATTCCACGAGCGTCTGTGAAATCCTCTTCGTTTTCATGGGGTTGCTGCGTGTGGAAAACGAGATCATCTGAGGCATGAAAAGCATCCGCTTCATGCTTGGGGAAAAAGTCATAGTCAGACTTTTCAATTAACACATTTTCCGGATAGCCAATAAATTGACAATAAGCTTCATTTAAGACTATCCACTGATGTTTTTTATTTTTGACAAAAATTGGATCAGGAATCTTATTGATCAGTTCATGCAAAAACTCTTTGGAGCGTTTCAACTCTTCCTGACGATATGCAACTTGATAAGTGATTGCAATAGCTGAGCCGCTAAAGGCAAGCAACGCAGGTACAAGTGGTATCCACCAACCAAACAACAAAGCAAGGTAGGCGCTTCCACATAGCACGAAATATAATAATAGAATACTAAGAAAGCTTAAGCTTGGACGTTGTATTCGCCTAGTTACGACTGCTCCCAGATAAGCCCAAACACAAATCCACAACCATTCAATCGGGTGAAACCAAACTTTGAGTAAAGGTCTTCCTTCGAGGACGGCTGAGATAATCTCACTGATAAAATGAGCTTGTAGTTCAATGCCAGCCACAGGCTTGACCGTACCAATCAGACGGCTGGAATATGGGAAAAATACAAAATCCTGGAGACTGGTCGCAGTGGAACCAATAAGTACAATGCGGTCTTTAATCCAACTTGGTGGTACCTGATTGTTTAACACATCTCGCATTGATACCTTGCGGAAGCCATAACCTTCCACTGATGAGCTTGCGGTGCCAACTTTGGGAAAATTGGACAAAATTTGGTATCCTCTGTTATCAGCTCCCACGTAGCCACCATCATTAGGCTGAAAACGGCGAAACTCAGCCTTACCCAACTGTAAATACTCATGATTGTTTTTTGCTTTTTTGGGAGTAATACCTTCGGGCTTTAAATACATTAAAGCGAGTTTCAAAGCAAAACTTTCGTGTGCTTGATGATTAATGTGCCAGTACAACAAGCTACGACGTACTTTGCCATCAGCGTCATACACTACATTGTTAAAACCTACTCGGTCGGTCTGATTTAGCTGGGGTGGAGGAGAAACACTGGTGTTTTTATTATTGGACAGGAGTTCAATTCCAACCAAGTTTGGTATGGTTTTGTAAGCTTTAACCAAATCCTGATGACCTGGTTCCACTGGTAAATTACGGTAAATATTTAAACCAATAGCCCGAGGTTGGTTCTCTTTTAATTTTTGCAACACCTCAGCAATATACCGATCTGGAATTGGCCATGAACCGACTTGGTGTAAAGAACTTTCGTCAATCGCTACAATTGTAATACGCTCCTCTGGTGGCTCCTGTGGACGCAAATGAAAAAGATAATCCAGGGCTGCCCACTCTAAAAATTGCATGAATCCGAAAGAGCGCAGCAATAAAATGCAGATTGCGACGCTAGAAGCGGTAAAAATTTCACTGCGTCCTTGATTAAGTGGTTGTTGCAGTGCAAACAGCAACTTCACAAGACGCTGACTAAGCTGCTTACTTATTCCCATAACCTAGGTGGGAGAAATATTTTTATCTTTTTGTAATTATTAACTACCTGGCGGATGCAGTTCATAGGCTACCTTTAATGCTTTATAAGCTGTTAATCTACTTCTTGAGTTATTAAAGACAATCTCAGATGTCTCTGATATAAATTACTCACCATTTGCTAAAACGGCAATGGTATCTTTCGCAACATAGAAAAAAATAAGTCTAATGGTAGAGCAGAAGGTATAAAAAAAAATAAGTCAGATGGTACAGAAGTCATACATTACTACCACCTGACTTTTTTGTTTGAAGTTATCCTGCTTTTGTAGACTACTTAAAAGCGTCAGGAAAATTCTTAAAGTTGCGGGGACCTTGATAACCAGAAATTTGCGCTAATTTCTCTAATGCTTGCACGTTGGGATAAAGTTTACCGTTAATTTCCCAAGTAGGAAAGCCTTGAATGCCAGCTGCTTTGCACAAATCTGGACGGGCGTCTTTGCCCTGTGGGTCACACTCTATGTGCTTAATTTCTTGATACGCCTCTTTACCAAACAATTGCTTTTGTTCGTGGCAGTGAGGACACCACCAAGCTATGTATTCCTTGGCACCTATTTTGGTCAGGTGACGTGCCAACTGAATCTCTGCCTCACCAGAGGTCGTGGTAATGGTCCAACCCACTCCAGTTGTCGGATCTCCGGTTGGTCTTAAGCTAGGACTATTGCCAGCGTTAGCATTAGGGTTATTAACATTGGCATAAACGCCTAAAGTCCCAATCAGCGTTACCATGCCCACAACAATGGCGGTAAAGAAGATTTGTCCTATATCTTCCCATGTGCGACCAATCATCGTCAGCACTAAGAGGCTGGTGGAGAAGAGAGCCGAGGCAAGACAGTAGAGACAGACTGCTTTGATTTTGAAAAATAGCAGGTACATTAAGTACCCACTAAAGACAGACATGGCGATCGCACCTGCCAAAAGCAGCAACCACGTCCAATTTTCCAGCTTTGTCCGAGTATCTTTACTTTGTGCTGGGTTAACTGCCAAAGGAGCCAAAGCGAAGATAACCATGCTAGCGTAAGCGAGAAAGCCAAACAACGCTAAAGGCTGCCCCAAAACGGTAGCATAAGGGCTAGATAGTACTAAATCACAGCTATTGGTGGGGCAAGCGGCGGAACCTTGTGTCAACTTAACTACGGTGAGATAACCCGTTGTCAATGCACCAACAGATGCGATCGCGGCTATCAATATCCGCGACCATCTATGAATCCAGGGAGTAGAACGGCGGCGATTCATAAACTGCAATAGAAAATTAGGAATTGAGAATTGGTAATGAGTATTGGGTCATGCGACGTGAATGATGAATTAGGAATTGTGTTTTTCCTCATTTATAATTCATCATTCATGACTACCCATCACCCATGACCTATTCCGTACCTATGAGTGTAGCTTTACAGAAGGAATTGATTGTGTTTCCTCTTTAGAGTTCCAACCTTTACGTGCAGCTTCCACAAACTGACTCACCCGGTTTGGGTCTATCGGTTGCTCTCGCCGACCGTGGCGTTTCAGGGCACTCGAAACAATCACACCATCTGCCGCCACCAGGAGTGTACCAATATTTTCCCAACTTGCTCCACTACCAATAAACACTGGAGTGCCGTGAGCAGCAGAAGTTGCCATTTCCAAATCTTGTAGGTTTGGAGGATCACCTGTAGCCCAACCAGACATAATCACTGCATCTGCCAAACCGCGTTCAATTGTGTCTTGCACCGCAGTGGTGAGATTCACCGCACTCAACGGACGGGCGTGTTTGACCAACACATCGGCGAAAATTTTCACATCGCTGCCTAACTCTCTGCGATAGCGTAGCAGTTGATGAGCTTCTCCCTCAATGATTCCCTGGTCGGTTGCCATGACACCTGTCAGTACATTCACGCGAATGAATTGCGCTTTTGTGCAGGTGGCGATCGCTATTGCGCTTCTGCCATCGTTCCGCAAAACATTTATACCTACAGGTAGCGTCACCAAATTCTGTATCCGCTGTACCACTACGGTCATGGCACTCACAACCGCTGGATCCACCTGGTTTTTGGGAAACGGCGCGTCGAAAAAATTCTCCACAATAATGCCGTCAACCCCTCCACTTGCTAGGGCTGTTGCTTCTTGTTCGGCACGGTCTATAACTGCTTTCAGGCTACCTCCCCAGCGCGGCGAGGTAGGTAACGGTAGTAGGTGAACTACGCCAATAATTGGTGTTCGGGTTTTAAATAGCTGATATAAAGTCACGTCTTTAACCCGCTTTACGGAGTCTTCAGTCCTTAGTCCTTAGTCATTTGTTATTATCGCTGGTAACTATTGACTATTTACTCATGACTCATGACTCATTACTAATTAAGTAAAGTAAAGGGCGCTGTACCTCCTTTGAGGTTTCAACCGTGCCTTCATTTCTGTCACGCATTTCATTTGCACCCTGTTAGCAGTTAGGATGCTTGCTACCACTGGTTTCTTCGACTTAATAATGGAAATTGCTTACCTCCACCTTTAGATGGAATTTAGCGTAACACTTTCCCTAAGATATGTTAAGATAACATATGGATAGAAGAGGAGTTTGCCGCTCATAAGACGCGAGGCAGCTTTCCGATGAACAGGCATCTCGCCTGCTCAAGGTACAGGCATTACCGCTATACAAGCGTAGTCACGCGATATTTTCAAAGGCTGGTAGCGACTTCTCCAAATGCGCCACACACACTTGGTTTAGGCAAGATGGATGACTCCGCTCCTGACCAAAACCAGTGTCATTTAGAGAGTGGCTTCCCAGTAGGTTGATTAATAATATACATTTTGCGGTAATGTAGAATACCAACAGGTAAAATTTTAAAAAAGATTAACTACTAGTGTCCAATTTATCTAAATTCTGTCTATTTTCCCCTGAAAAACAGATTAATAAAGCTATCATAGCATGAACTCCAGATTCATCATGGTAGTAGCTTGGTTTGACGGTGTGTAAGACTTTTGAAGGTCATGGCTTAGTTTCAGAGGTTTTGACCTCGTTGAGATCTTAAGCAAAAATTTTGCGCTCAAGGGCGTTTAAGTAGATGAAAAAACCTAAAGACTCTTTCTTAATATGGGTGACAAGCCAACAATTTCAATTTCTCACCTAGGCTGCGAGAAAAATCGAGTTGACACAGAACATATGCTAGGACTGCTGGTAGAAGCAGGCTACAGCGTAGATTCTGATGAACAGTTAGCAGATTATGTTATAGTCAATACATGTAGTTTTATTGAAGCAGCAAGAGAAGAATCTGTCAGAACCTTAGTGGAACTGGCAGAAGCAGATAAAAAAATCGTTATCACAGGCTGTATGGCGCAGCACTTCCAAGAACAGTTATTGGAAGAGTTGCCCGAAGCCGTAGCCGTAGTAGGAACCGGGGATTATCACAAAATAGTCGATGTCATTCAGCAGGTAGAACAAGGCAAGCGGGTTAAAATCGTAAGTTCACAACCAACCTACATTGCTGATGAAACCACACCCCGTTATCGAACTACGACTGAAGGCGTGGCTTACCTGCGGGTTGCTGAAGGTTGTGATTACCGATGCGCTTTTTGCATAATTCCCCACCTGCGGGGAAACCAGCGATCGCGTACCATAGAATCAATAGTGACCGAAGCAGAGCAGTTAGCAAGTCAAGGGGTACAGGAAATTATCCTAATTTCCCAAATAACCACCAATTACGGTATTGATATTTACGGCAAGCCGAAGTTAGCCGAATTACTCCGTGCCCTAGGGAAAGTTGATGTGCCGTGGATTCGCATGCACTATGCCTATCCCACCGGACTCACCCCAGATGTGATAGCGGCGATTCAAGAAACACCGAACATCTTGCCTTACCTGGATTTGCCCCTACAACATTCCCATCCAGATATTCTCCGCGCCATGAATCGTCCCTGGCAAGGACGGGTGAATGATGCGATTATCGAACGCATCAAAGAGGCGCTACCAAAAGCTGTGCTGCGAACGACATTTATTGTCGGTTTTCCAGGAGAGACACAGGAGCATTTTGAGCATTTGTTACAGTTTGTCGAGCGTCATGAATTCGACCACGTAGGTGTCTTCACCTTTTCACCCGAAGAAGGAACTCCTGCCTACAACCTACCAAACCAACTGCCCCAATTCGTTATGGATGAGCGGCGGAACGTATTGATGGAACTCCAACAGCCAATTTCTTTAAAGAAAAATCAACAGCAAGTTGGCAAAGTGGTCAATGTTCTGATTGAACAAGAAAATCCCGTAACAGGAGAATTAATTGGTCGTTCTGACAGATTTTCCCCAGAAGTCGATGGGCAGGTGTTAGTTCATGGGGAAGCACGATTAGGAACAATCGTGCCAGTAGCTATCCAAAATGCTGATGCTTACGACCTTTATGGTCAAGTTGTCAACAATTAATGGTTATTAGTTGTCATTATTAACCCATAACCACTAACTACTAACCAATCTATAAAGACCAAAGAAAAAAGACCAAAGAAAAACATAGGAGATTTGATGAATCTTTCGTTTCTAGATTTAGGAATTTCACAAGAGCGTGTTGAGCAATTAGAAAAATTAGGCTTTACCGCACCAACTAACATTCAAGCGCAAGCAATTCCGCACCTATTGGGTGGTCGGGATGTTGTAGGTCAATCGCAAACAGGAACAGGAAAAACGGCAGCATTTTCCCTACCGATCATAGAGCGGCTGGATGTGACTCAAAAAGCAGTCCAAGCTGTGGTTTTGACGCCGACTCGTGAGTTAGCCATCCAAGTTCACGATGCGATCAGCACCTTCATGGGAAACCAAGGATTGCGGATTTTAGCAATCTACGGTGGTCAATCGATTGAGCGCCAAATGTTACAACTCAAGCGCGGCGTTCACATGGTTGTTGGTACGCCAGGGCGAGTCATAGACTTGCTAGAGCGGGGTAGTTTGAAGCTAGATCGAGTGAAGTGGTTTGTGTTAGATGAAGCCGATGAAATGTTGAGCATGGGCTTTATCGACGATGTAGACAAAATTCTCTCACAAGCACCCCAAGAGCGCCAAACAGCGTTGTTCTCGGCAACAATGCCACCTTCGATTCGCCAATTGGTGAACAAGTTCTTGCGCTCGCCAGTCACAGTGACTGTTGAGCAGCCAAAAGCCGCTCCTAACAAAATTAATCAAGTCGCTTATCTTGTACCGCGTCATTGGACAAAAGCGAAAGCTTTACAGCCCATCTTGGAAATGGAAGACCCAGAATCGGCTTTAATCTTTGTCCGCACTAGACGTACAGCAGCAGAACTCACCAATCAACTGCAAGCGGCAGGTCATAGTGTTGATGAATACCACGGTGATTTGTCACAACAAGCACGTGAACGGTTACTGACACGGTTCCGCAATCGTCAAGTACGCTGGGTGGTCGCAACCGATATTGCGGCACGAGGTTTGGACGTTGACCAGTTGTCTCACGTGATCAACTTCGACTTACCCGATAGCGTAGAAACCTACGTCCACCGGATTGGTCGTACAGGTCGAGCTGGTAAGGAAGGCACAGCAATTTCTTTAGTACAGCCGTTTGAGCGACGCAAGCAGCAACTGTTTGAACGCCATAACCGCCAAAGTTGGCAAGTCCTGTCGATTCCTTCACGGACACAAATTGAGGCACGGCACATAGAAAAATTGCAAGTTCAGGTGCGCGAAGCTTTGGCTGGCGAGCGTTTGGCTTCATTTTTACCGATGGTGAGCGAGCTGATTGAACAATACGATGCTCAGGCGATCGCTGCGGCAGCGTTGCAAATCGCTTACGACCAAACCCGTCCTGCTTGGCTGCAATCAGAACTTGACATTCCAGAAGAAGAGATCATGCCGCCATCTCCCAAACCCAGGCTGCGGTCAAACCGTCGCGGCGATTCTGGTGAGCGCAGTCGCTCCGCTTGGGTACCATCAGACGGCAGCACGACAGAAGGAGACAAACACAGTTCCAAGCCCAAACTGCGGACAGGACGTCGCGATAGTTCCATATCTCCAAAAAAGCTAGGTTCTACCACAGCTAGAGAAACAGCTTCATAGTGACTAGTTATGAGTCATAAGTCATGAACTCCTGACTTTTGACTACTGACTTTTCGTTCACCCAAGGGTTGATAAGCTTATCAATCTGGGCAATTTCATCATCAATCAAAATCAGCCCAAAGTGCCAGTATGATTTGTCTTGGTTGGGCTGTTTTTGCTTTGGTAAAAGGTCAGTAGATTTGTGACATAAGACGCTGATAAGCTATTAAGCAAAGTAGGTAAGCTGTTCCAATGAACTTGTTGATGCCCTGCTTGAGCGTCTCTAAGCCCTTAAGTTAAATTCATCCATGTCATCTCACACAAATCTTGACTGGAACAAACCCCATCAATCTCCACTGCAGCGAATTTTAATTGTGGAAGATGATCCGGTTATGCGGTTGGGCTTAGAGCAATTCTTTGAAGAATACCCTGAATACCAAATTGTGGGAATGGCGGCTGATGGTTACACAGGTGTCGAAGTTGCCATGAGACTCCAGCCTGACTTAGTGGTTATGGATATTGGTCTTCCTCAGTTAGATGGAATTGCAGCGACAAAGCAAATCAAGGCGAATCTACCGAATGTACGGGTAGTTATGCTGACTTCCCATAATAATGAAACAGAGATGATTGCGGCCTTAGCCAGTGGCGCTGATGCTTGCTGTATCAAGGGTACGAGTTTGGAGCAACTTTCAGTAGCCATGAGTGCTGCTCAAACAGGAGCTACTTACCTAGACCCCTTGATTGCCCGCAAAGTCATCGAACATCTCAAACCCCCAACTTCTACTAAAAATACTAGTCAACTTTCATCGCGGGAGTTAGAAGTTTTAAAACTTATAGTTGACGGTCGAAGTAACCCAGAAATTGCAGCTGAACTTTACATGAGCATGAGTACCGTCAAAACTCATATACGGAATATTATGAACAAACTAGCTGTTAATGACCGAGTTCAGGCAGCTGTGGTAGCGCTACGTAATGGGTTGGTATAGTGGCAGTGTAAACCAGAAAGTTGACCCGGTTCCTGGAACGCTTGTGACGCCAATCTTGCCACCATGAGCTGTCACAATTTGCTGACACACATACAGCCCTAAACCTAGACCTGGCATGAAACGGGCGTTTTCACTGCGTGTATACAGTTCAAACACTCTACTATACTGCTGTTTGCTCATCCCCACGCCGTTATCCTGGACACGACAGAGGATTTTCTTGCCTTTAGCGATCGCATCCAGCGTTAGAGTAGTCTCGTGGGGATTGTGTTTAAGAGCATTAGAAATCAGGTTACTGAACACCCGCCCTAGCTGAATAGCATCGACGTTGACAAGAGGCAAATCCACCTGCACTAAATTATTGACAATGACGCGATTTTGAGTTGTGTAGGGTTCCAAATCATTGAGGACTGATGTCACTACAGTACTGAGTTGCACTGGCTCACAGTGTAGTACTACCCCACGCACTTCCAAGGAGTAAGCTTCTTGCAATAAGTTTAGTAGATTGATTTGACGTGAGTTGCCCTCTAGCAAACGCTCCAGCACACTCGCACTAACACTTACTTGCGAATCTGACTTTTTCAATAAGTTATTTAGTCACACGATCCTGTGTAGGAAATAAGCATAAAACTACTATCGATTCCATATGGCGATCGCAACTACTGCAATACGATACTGGTGTCAAACTTAACAAGTGCTGTCCTTTGTGTCCCCAAAGCGCCCCAGAGTAAGTTGTTACCGAAAAGACGGCGAGAAAGCCCGCCCCTTCAAGGGGTGGGATGATTTCTCGTTCCCCGTCTTGGTCCGGCGTCATTGGTCATCAGTCCGACGTATAATTAATGACGAAAAATTGTGAAAAACGTACTAATGACTAAGGACTAATGACTAATGACTTCGATTTCCCCCCGGCTTCTCATGAAACTAAACGCAGTGAAATGTTCTTGCCCGGGGGATGAGTTAAGCTTTTAATTTGCATACAGTCAACAGGCAGGATGCTTGTCAAGTTTGCACAGAACAACAGCTTGACCGAGAAACAGCCAACAAGCCAAAGTGGCGAAGATAAGTACACCATCAACTTTGAAGCAACCACTGGTCCAGATAGCCGCTGGAACCAGAGTTTTGAGAAAATGGTCTTTCCTAACCGCACAGAAGAAGACAAAAAGCTGCTTACCTACACCAGCGAACCACTAAAAAACGATGTGGAAATCACTGGTGATCCAGTCGTGACCCTTTACGTGACTTCTACTGCTAACGATGGTGCGTTCTTCGTCTACCTAGAAGATGTAGATGAAAACGGCAATGTTACTTATATCACAGAAGGACAGTTACGACCCATCCACCGCAAAATATCCAACGAATCTCCTCCGTATGCCATCTTTGGTCCCTACCATTCTTTCAAACGTAAAGACAGCTTGCCCTTTGAACCAGGACAGTTAACTGAACTCTCGTTTCATCTTCTGCCAACCTCGGTGCTATTTAAACAAGGACACCAAATTCGAGTGGCGATCGCCGGACACGACAAAGACTTATTCGCCCGCTATCCAGCAGAAGGGACACCAGAAATTAGCGTACAACGAAATGCTGTAAATGCTTCCTACATTGACTTACCACTGATGAAAGGTAAGCGAGGCTAGCAAGAGTGAGGCAGGCGAGGCGTGTTGCCTGCCACTGTTTTTGCTATTAAACATTAAGATTCAAATAGTCCTGCACTTCCACCAAAGACTATGACCATAACCACCCCTAAACGTTTTACTATAGCCGAATATGACCGTTTAGCAGAACTCGGATTTTTCAGTGAGGATGACCGAGTCGAGCTAATCAACGGAGAAATTATCCCAATGGTATCGAAAGGTAAACCACATTCTGTTTGCAGCACCCGTTTATTTCGCGAGTTATTCAAGCTTGTTGGAGAACGGGGGACACTGCGAGGACAAGAACCAATTATTATCCGTGAGTACAGCGAACCTGAACCAGATTTTGTCATTGTACAAAATCGAGAAGACGATTATCTCTCAGCGCATCCGATTCCGAGTGATGTATTACTTCTAATTGAAATTTCTGATTCCTCTTTAAAATATGACCAAGAGGTGAAATTACCAATTTATGCTGAAGCGGGTATTTCTGATTATTGGATATTTAATTTAGTAAATAACTGCCTGGAATGCTACAGTGAACCCTATCAAAATTTGCAAGGTAATTTTGGTTATCGCAGCAAGTTTATTTTTCTGCCTAACGAATCAGTTAATCTACCGTTTTTTCCTGATTTGTCCTTAAATTTGTCAAAGGTTTTTCCAAAAAATACCTGAGTAATACGCTCAACTCTGCATTGCAAGCATTCTCTTGACTGCCAACTTCAATCCACTCATTTTTTTATTTAAATATGGTTTGCTGATCTTGCCATCTCTAAAGAGAGAGATATAGTTCATAATTGATGGCTTTTCCAGTTTAGTAAACTCCATTGGTTTGAACTTAAATAAAGTTTTTTGACTATACCAAGAAAGTAGCATTCCACTTTTTAGAAACAAAAAAGGTGTCTTATTGGCAAACTTGAAGTTAGATTGTAAATGTGTGGGAAAGTTATCTGAAACAGCATCGAATGCTTCTGTTATTAGTGCTATTCCTCCTATTTTCAACATCAATGAAATATCTCTGATAGCTGATATTGGGTCAGTAAGATGTTCCAGGACTTCAAAGGAAAGTACAACATCGTATTGAGAAGAAAGACAGGAATTAAAGTCAGATATAAGATTTACACTGTTTCCTAATAAATCATAATGAGCGAAGCGCTTTGTTGCAAAATCATAAGTTTTACTGCCAGGTATGTCAAAATAGTTGACCTTAAAGCCATTCCTTACAAGCTCTAAAGAATCATTGCCAGTGCCGTCACCTAACATTAGTATTTCTAATTCATCTAAAGCACGATCGCTCTTTTGCGCGTATAAGCGAATCCTTTCAACCGCCTGTTGAATCCAAAGCTGTCTTTCACCAGATGCCCAAAAAACTAGAGTTTCAATTATTAACCCATATCCTTCTTTGTATAGGTGTTCCATTTTGTCATCATATTGATGCGGAGTTATCCCAAAATGCTCAGCATCATGTTTCACACTCCCATACCCCAGAGCCTGCTTCCACACTCTGTGTTCTACTTCCTGTCTGGGTAACTCAGTAAAATTAACTAGCTCATTGACAATGTCCTGATAACTAACAGGAATTTGAATTTCCATTGTATTTTACCTCCTTATTGTGATATTTGATTTGTATTAATATCGTTTAATACGCTTTTGATAGTCTTCAAAAAAAGCACATGAGTTACTTTTTATACAATACTTGCAAAAGCCTCATCTGTATTCATAGACACTAGGAGCAGTGTTACAAAGCTTGTCATCAGGGGCAAAGTAACGAGAGAAACTGCCAAATGTTCTTTCCGATTAATTTTGAGCTAATTGCCAGAAACTATTGTTAGCATAAAATCTTTGTCACGTATATTACCCTCGCTTCAAAATCAAATCCTCCATCGCCAGTTGTAAGTCTTTCGTCAAATCAGCTACCGCTTGCCTTGCACCTTGACGACTCGCTTTATAAGCTGAGTAGCGTTCAGAAACCGATAGCGGCTCACCTATCGTTATTTTTACCTGTTGCTTGCCAAGTGTTGGACGCTTGAAGGGGTTACCGCCCCTAATTCGAGTCACCATATCCCATATCAGTAACGTTGTCTCAGCAAAACGTTCTGCTGTGGGTTTTTCGCGTACGTATTTGCCTGTGACAGCAACGAAACTTTCTACCAGCCTCATGTGCCACATCCGCAAATTCGCTTCTTCGGCAATGCGATCGCCTAAAGCACGTTCTAAAGGAGACAGTGCTTTCACATCTTTAAACTCTTCTCGAAAAATATAATTCCAGCCAGCTTGTTCTACCCGACGACAGCGGTCATTAAAATTTCCTTTGGGTTGTAAGTCAAAATACTGTTCTGCTACATGTAACACGACATTTAACAAAGCTTGCAAACGAGCTGCTAACAGTTCATTGGCATCTTTTATGTCTCCTTGTACTGGCAGTTTTTGATGATAAAATCGCGTGTAGAAATTTTCCATCAAAGACAGTAAATGTTCGCTCAAATGAAACAACCGTGGGTAGAGGGTGTCCGGTGGTAGAGACGCGCTATCTTGTTGTAGAGACGCGCCATCTTGTTGTAGAGACGCGCCACCTCTCGTCTCTACAGGTAAACCACTCTTCGCTTCCAATTCACTCAAAAGGTTGGCAATAGCATCCCAAGGAGCGGCGACATAATTGTATTTAATCCCAACTGGTACAATGAAAACCTGCTCATGTCGATTGTCCTTGTGCAAATCTTCAGCACACCAAAAACCGAGTTGAGCAATGCCGGGTTCCAATGGGTTGACAATTTCTGAAAGACCATTAGTCACTCCTTCGGGTGCAGCTACCATCGGGAACTGACCATTGGCAAACAAATCACGCGCTGAACGCAACCCTGTCCAATCTGCTTTACCTCGCACGATAGGCGTTGCACCCAAGCGCGGAGCAACCCAGCCAATGTAAGAACCAGCCCATAGAGGAATTCCACGGTCGTAGATAAAATGGGCATGAATCGGAGGCTGTAGCGCTATACCCTTGTGCCGTGCAAATGCAGGCAAAATGTGGGAAAGCAAGTAAACCAAACAAAGCGGGTCTTCTGCCTTGGGATGGCGAAAAGCTATTAAAAAACGGATTTTCCTATCCTGAAACTGGTGATATAGATCCAGCAAAACTTCTGGGTTGTCTGCTTCAATATGACTAATTGCCGTTCTCCAGTGTATTAAGCTGGGTAGGAAGAATTGGCAGACTCGTAGAAAGGTAGGGTCTAGCGCTGGAGGGATAAATTCTAGGGGTGGCTGTGCTTGATAAAGGACATCAGGCAAAGTGGTTTTCTCCTGAAGTTGCAAGCTTCATTTTAGACTGTAACTGAAATAGAGATTATCGAATTTGGAAAGGGGACAAACGATGCGACTGTCACAAATGTTATTCGTTACACTCAGGGATGATCCAGCAGATGCTGAAATTCCCAGTCATAAACTCTTACTCCGCGCAGGCTACATCCGTCGCATCGGTAGCGGTGTCTATGCCTATCTTCCTTTGATGTGGCGGGTACTGCAAAAAGTTTCCCAAATTGTCCGCGAAGAAATGAACAAGGCAGGTGGACAAGAATGTTTGTTACCCCAACTCCAACCTGCTGATTTATGGAAAGAGTCTGGACGCTGGGATACTTATACCAAAGCCGAGGGTATTATGTTCGCCCTCAAAGACCGCCGCGACCAAGAACAAGCGCTAGGACCGACTCACGAGGAAGTCATCACGGCGATCGCTCGTGATATGATTCGCTCGTACCGGCAGCTACCACAGCTTCTCTACCAAATTCAAACCAAGTTCCGCGATGAAATTCGTCCCCGGTTTGGTTTGATGCGCGGACGAGAATTCATCATGAAGGATGCTTACTCGTTCAACGTAGATGAAGAAAGTTTGGAAAAAACTTATCAGGATATGCATACCGCTTACAGTAATATTTTACGGCGGTCTGGTTTGGCTTTTCGTGCCGTGCAAGCTGACTCTGGGGCGATAGGTGGTTCTGCTTCTCAAGAATTTATGGTGCTGGCGGAAGCAGGCGAAGATGAAGTCCTTTACACTGAAGATGGGCAGTACGGAGCTAACGTGGAAAAGGCGGTGTCTTTACCACCTGACGCGGAAACTTCAGCATTTACCAGTTATGAAAAACGCGAGACACCAGGGACGGAGACAATTGAGAAACTCTGTAAATTCTTGAAATGTTCCCCTACCCAAATTGTGAAAAACGTTCTTTACCAAACAAATTTTGATAATGGGACAACAGTGTTGGTGCTGGTGAGCATTCGAGGCGACCAGGAAGTTAATGATGTTAAATTACAAAATGAATTGACAAAGTTAGCTCCCAAGTACGGTGCGAAAACGGTGATCAAACTTGCAGTACCAGATGCAGAAGCTCAAGGAAAATGGGCGAATCAACCTTTGCCCTTGGGGTATATTGCTCCTGATGTTGCAGATGATTATATTAAGTCTGTCAAAGATATTGCACCTAGCTTTTTACGTTTGGTTGATAAAACAGCAGTTGATTTAAAAAACTTTGTTACGGGTGCAAACGAAGCTGGTTACCACGTCGTTGGAGCAAATTGGGGTGAGCAATTTAAATTACCAGAATTAACCGTAGATGTGCGTAAGGCAAGACCAGGCGATCGCGCCATCCATAACCCAGAACAAACCCTAAAAAGCGCACGTGGAATTGAGGTAGGTCACATTTTCCAATTAGGCACTAAGTATTCCATCGCAATGGGTGCAACTTATACCAACGAACAGGGTGAAGAAAAACCTCTACTTATGGGTTGTTATGGTGTGGGTGTGTCAAGATTGGCTCAAGCTGCTGTAGAGCAATCTTACGACAAAGATGGAATTATTTGGCCGGTGGCGATCGCACCTTATCACGCGATTGTGACAATTCCTAACATCAACGACGCCCAACAAGTAGAAATCGCGGAAAAACTTTATGCCGAACTTAATCAAGCAGGAATTGAAACCTTGCTCGATGACCGGAATGAACGGGCGGGAGTAAAATTCAAAGATGCGGATTTGATTGGCATTCCTTACAGAATTGTCACTGGGCGAGCAATTGCCAATGGCAAAGTCGAAGTTGTTGAAAGAAAAAGCCGCAACTCACAAGAAATTGCGATCGCTGACGTTGTATCTACATTAAAGCAGTGGATTCAATCAGTGAACAGTACCAGCCGAACTGATAACTGATAACTGATAACTGACAACTGGTAACTGAATACCCTAATTACAAACGAAAACGTGGAATTCTTCACACTCCTTGTATCTGGCTTGTTAGGGTTAGTGACTCCGGTAGGACTGGTGGTTGATCAGGCTGCTGTTGCTGCTATCCGTTCTCAATTGGCTCAAGTTGAACAATTGCAAGTGCGAGTTGACAACGCCCCTACTCATCAATTGCTGCAAGGTAAGGTGGAAAGGGTGCGTATTGCGGGGCGTTCTTTGCAACTCAAGTGGCAAGAAATTCGCATTGCAGCTTTAGAATTGGAAACCGATGCCATTGAATTAGAACCACGTAGTCTTGGAAGCAGACCGAAATTCAAACGACCTTTACAAGCGGGTGTACGTTTGGTGTTAACTCAGCAGGATATCAACAAACTCATACAATCACCCCAATTCATAGCCTTGTTGCAAAAGCTAAAAATTAACGATGGTTTTTCAAATACAGGGTCTAACTCTGTTTATAATTTTGTGAATCCAAATGTAAAGTTTTTAGCAAATAACCGCTTGAGTTTGCAAGTAGAATTACAGGAAAAAGGTCTGGATAAGCCGTTGTTAATTAGGGTGGAATCAGGATTGAATATCGTTGGTGGGAAGAATATCCAGTTAGTTGACCCAATTGTGGCAGCGAGTGGTGAAGAAGTTCCACCTCAATTTGTAAATGCAATTGTCAACAATATCAACAAACGATTGGATTTAGAAAATCTAGAAGGTGACGGTCTACAAGTGCGAATTCTAAAATTGAATATGAGACCAGAAGAATTAGAGATTGCCGCATTTTTCCGAGTAGAGCCATCCTCTAGGTTTTTGGAAACCCCCGGCTCATAAGTATCGTCGTTAACCAGACTTATCTTCATACAAATGCTATTTCAGCCCTTAGGAAGGTTTTCATTATGAAAGAACAGCAAGGATCTAACCGTATTTCTCCAGGTGTCATCGCAGCTGTTTCAGCAGCGGTTATTGCAGTGACTGCTGGTGTTGCTTTTTTTGGCTCAAAATCTGATAAGAATAACCCCCCTCCTGTACCAATCCCTGTTCCAAATCTAGTTCAACCTCAGCCATCAGAAAATCCGGTACCTAATGAACAAAATGCTCAAATCTTTTGGCTGCAAGACACTGGCACTGGTTTGAAATTGGTTCCCCAAACAGTTCAAGTTAAAGCAGCTGGAAAGTCGCCCAATCAAGTATTAGAAGGGGCTTTCCAACAATTATTAGCAGGACCCACAGAAGGGACGGACTCTACCACAATTCCAAAAGGAACTAAGCTGTTGAGCGTCAAGCAGGCGTCGGATGGCATCCACGTTAATTTATCGGAAGAATTTACTAGTGGAGGTGGTAGTTCTTCAATGATGGGTCGTGTGGGGCAAGTTGTCTACACCGCCACAGCTTTAGATCAGAATGCCAAGGTGTACATTGAGGTCAACGGGGAACCATTGGAGGTTTTAGGTGGTGAAGGTCTGGAGTTGGAACAACCACTGACACGTGAAAGCTTTGATAAAAATTATTCACTTTAGCTAAGAGTCATTAGTCATTAGTCCTTAGTCATTAGTCCTTAGCCATAAGCGATGACATCAGGACAAAGGACTTTTGACCGAAAATAATGGGATACAAGCCCCGTCCTTCTAGGACGGCTTTTTGTCTTAGAGTGAACGAATAAACTCTCTCACTCCGTGTGTCTTCGTCCTACCCGACTTGGCGCAATAGTCTTCAAGAATTTTTAGTTTAGACTCAGGTAATCGGATATTTAGCGCTGATTGCGATGGCATTGTATTGATATTTGTAATACAATACTACTATGAAAGCACGTTATCGCTACAGAATCTATCCTGACGACCAACAACGCCAAGCTTTAGCTAGGTTATTTGGTTGCGTCCGTGTTGTTTGGAATGATGCGCTAGCGCTGTGCAAACAGTCTGAGAAACTCCCTAAGTTAGGAGATTTGCAAAAAATCTGTATTACTCAGGCGAAGAAAACTGCATTGCGTGAGTGGTTGGGTGAAGTTTCCAACATTCCATTGCAGCAGTCTATCGCTGATTTGGGGGTTGCGTTCCAGAACTTTTTTGCATCTGGCAAGGGTAAGCGAAAGGGACATACGCAAAAATTTCTTGCATAAGTTATCAACCAAAGTGGTAAACGAAAACCAAGTTATTGCTTTGGAAGACTTGAATGTGTCCGGAATGCTGAAAAATCGCTGTCTATCACGGGCAATAAGCACTGCGCTGGATGGCGAGAATTCAGGACAATGTGTCAAGCCAAATCAGACAAATTCGGGCGCGAGTTTGTTGTCATTAGTCGATGGGAACCAACCAGTCAAACTTGTTCTGATTGTGGCTACCAATGGGGCAAGCTTGATTTGTCTGTTAGAGAGATTGTCTGCGTGAACTGCGGCAATCACCACGACAGAGACGATAATGCTTCCAAAAATATAGAGAAAGTCGGGGTAGGGCATACCCACGACTCTAAACGGGCAGGGAGGGAGTGTAAGACCGAAGTTTCGGCAGTTCCCGCTGAGCTGTCAACCCATATTCAGTACGAGCAGTTAAAACTGTTCGACTGGTAGGAAATCACCGTCCCTTATAGGGCAGTGAGGATGTCAATAATTACTTGCTATTTAAAATGCGAAAGTTACGGGCTTGCTGTTCTAACCTGGCGGCGAGGCGATCGCAAACCCGATTACACAATTCAAAAATCATCTCATCTTCCACCCGGTAGTAGGCACAAGTTCCTTCACTGCGGCGGCTGAGGATTCCTGCTTGCCACATTACCTTCAAATGTTTTGACACATTAGCCTGAGAAGTCTGTGTTGCCTCTACCAGTTCTTGCACACATTTTTCTTCATCCCGCAGCAAATGCAACAGCCGTAGGCGCATGGGTTCACTCAAGAGGCTGAAGTATTCAGCTACTTGTTGCACAACTTCTGGCGGTACAGGCAACGCTTGTTTCATCAGGTTAGATCCGTAAGGACTCAACTAAAAAATTTACAACGAGGCATCGTTATATAGATTAATACTTAATCAGGGTTAATTCGCATCAAAGGTTGACCATATTCCACAGGTTCACCGTTTTGAACGAGAATTTCTATCACTTGTCCGGATACTTCTGATTCGATTTCATTCATCAGTTTCATAGCTTCGATAATACATACTGTTTGACCGCTTCTGACGCGATCGCCCACTTCCACAAATGGTGATTCACTAGGACCAGGAGCGCGATAAAACGTTCCTACCATTGGGGAAGGGATGTCAACGAATTTCTGTTCTATGAGTGACGGAACAGTCTGTGGCGGTACACCCACGCTATTGCTATCAAAGACGCGAGGTGGCGGGGTTTGAGTTACGGTTGGAGGCGATCCCACCGCATACGCAGGTGGTGGAACTGGCGTCAGTTCCGAACCAACCGCGCCTAACGCCGCTTGAGGTGCTGACAAAATTTGATGAGTGCTTACCGCCTTACGAACCGTTAGCTCAAAATCGTCGCTTTTGAGCGTGACTTCTGCAATGTCGGTTTGTGCAATAGTTGTCAACAGTTGGCGGATTTCATTAAAGTCCAATGGCACAGCTTTTCTGACCTCATGCAATTAGGTGTAGATAGACTTTATCCGTGAAGTGAATTTGCTCGTCAGGCAGGGATGTAAATCCCTGTTATAAATGAAAATAGGGATTTGCATCAAGAGGTAAAAATAAAGTTACTCCCTGCCAAGGTATGTGTCGTTACGGGTGTCTATACGGATGCGTTCTCCTTGAGAAATAAACAGCGGAACCATGACCATTGCTCCTGTTTCCACAGTTGCAGGCTTGGAACCACCAGTTGCAGTATCACCCTTGACACCTGGATCTGTTTGCACAATTTCCAACACGACGGAATTAGGCAGTTCTACTTCTAGAACTTGGTCGTCCCAACGAACGACGTTGACTTCCATACCTTCTTTAAGGTATTTTACGCGATCGCCAATCTGCGCTGCGCTCAATCTGCCTTCTTCGTACGTTTCCATATCCATAAAGACGTACTCATCGCCTTCTTTATAGGTATGCTGCATCGTGCTTTTTTCCAGGTTGGCTTGCGGAACTGTTTCGCCGGCGCGGAACGTTCTTTCTACCACACTGCCACTTTGGGCATTTTTCAGCTTTGTCCGTACAAAAGCAGAGCCTTTACCTGGCTTGACGTGGAGGAATTCCACCACTCGCCACACAGACCCATCTAATACTATCGAGACACCAGGTCGAAAGTCGTTACTGGAGATCATGAAACTTTCAAAATTTGGAAGACAATCGGGATTTATTTTAACCCCCAATAGCAGTAATTAGTCATTACTCATGGCTTATTAGTTATTAGTACTCATAAAGGGGATGAGGGGGATGAGGGAGATGAGGGAGGGAGTGAGGGAGGGAAGGAGGGTTCCGGAGGGGGATGAGGGAGATGAGGGAGGGATGAGGGAGATGCTGTCGGATGTTGCTTCCTTATGTGCCTTTTACTAGCTGCTACGACTGAAAAAGATGGCAGCAATGATAATTAACCCTAAAAGCGCGAAAGGTACCCATAGGTTAGGGATATCTGACAAATTCATAAAATTTAAAATAAAAATTAAAAATTCTTTTATGTATATTCTGTAAGCACCTACAAAATACTACAACGAAACATCTAAACTGACTAACTCCAGAGTGCTGACACCAAAAATCATTTCTTCTAACAGCTTGTTCGGAAACTTTCCTAAAACAGGAGTGATAGAAAATCACGTGGGTGTCATAACCAGGGGCAAATATGTAGCTCAAAAGTTTGAGATTACCTATTTTTAGGCATATTGCCCCTGGTGTTAGTTATTTTAATGAAAGCCAGCAGTCAAAACTGTAAAAAATCACAAAACCTCAAAAAGAGCTTATTGCATACTGCGGGCGATGGAAACGTTGCCTGGGGATAGAAGATTGAGGATTATTCATCCAGGATGTCCTACAGAATCATGTAGATGCGTCTTTTACACGCTTCATATAATCAGTCGTAGTAGGACGCTAATTCGTAACAGATAAATTCCAATAAATTCCAAGAACATTCATGTGTGGTAGGGTTGTCCTAAGTGCAAAATCCTATTTGCATTCTCGGTGACAACGTTTTTCCCACCTTTAGATGCCTAACATCGTCAAACAGCCGTGTGATGAGGGAGTGATTCGCTCGGCACCATGCACTGACCCTTGTTCTAGAAATGTCGGACGGTGGGTGCTAGCAGCAACAATCCTCGGTTCGAGCATGGCGATGATTGATGGGACTGTTGTCAATGTCGCACTTCCAGTCTTGCAATCAGAGCTAAATGCAACCACTACCGACGTGCAGTGGATTGTTGAGTCTTATGCACTGTTTCTTGCTGCTTTAATTTTGGTTGGTGGATCATTAGGCGATCGCTTCGGACGGCGGCTCATCTTCGCTTGCGGTGTTGCCCTTTTCGCCTTAGCTTCAGTGTGGTGCGGTTTGTCGCCAAATGTGAACCAGCTCATTATTGCTAGGGCAGTACAAGGAATTGGTGGTGCGTTATTAGTTCCCGGAAGTTTAGCTATTATCAGCGCCTCATTTAGCGAACAACAGCGCGGACAAGCGATTGGAACTTGGTCAGGTTTCACAGCCATCACCTCAGCACTTGGTCCCGTTCTTGGCGGTTGGTTAGTTGAAAATGTTTCTTGGCGCTGGATATTTTTTCTTAATGTTCCGCTAGCTGGCATTGTACTGGGTATTTTGTTTTGGCGCGTACCAGAAAGCCGTGATCAAGAGTCTGCAAGACTTGATTGGTGGGGCGCAGCTTTAGTAACTATCGGCTTAGGGGTGATTGTCTACGGACTCATCGAATCGTCTCACCTGGGATTATTTCATCCGCTGGTTCTCGGTTGCTTGGCAGTTGGCGCACTTATCTTGAGTGCGTTTATTTTTGTTGAGGCGAACAACCGCGCCCCGATGATGCCATTATCTTTATTTCAATCGCGCACGTTCAGCGGTGCAAATTTGCTCACACTGCTGCTTTATTCAGCCTTGGGCGGGGTCTTTTACTTTCTTCCGTTCAATCTCATTCAAGTGCAACGCTACTCGGCTACAGCGGCTGGTGCAGTCTTCTTGCCGTTTATTGTAATCATGTTCTTCCTTTCACGTTGGTCTGGGGGATTGGTGAGTCGCTACGGCGCAAAACTCCCCTTGACAATTGGTCCGATAATTGCTGCTCTTGGATTTGCTTTGTTTGCTGTCCCAGGAATTGGCGGTAGTTATTGGACAACATTTTTCCCTGCCATAGTCGTTTTAGGTTTGGGTATGGCAATTAGCGTTGCCCCCTTGACAACAACGGTGATGGGTGCTGTTAAGCAGCGCCAAGCTGGTATTGCTTCCGGAATTAACAATGCTGTTGCTCGCACTGCTGGATTACTGGCGATCGCCATTTTCAATATCTTTGTTTTCAATACATTCAATCGCAGCCTTAATGGACGTTTAGCAGCGTTAAATATACCGCTTGAAGTTCAAAAACTACTGGATAACCAACGTATTAAGCTGGCGGGTGCTGAAGTTCCTGCTGGTGTGAGTGGCGAAGTGAGTGAAAAGTTAAAGCAGGCGATCGCTCTTGCATTTGTAGATAGCTTTCGCTTGGTGATGTTTATTGCTGTTGGGTTGGCTTTAGCGAGTGCAGTTGTTGCCTTTGTAATGATTGGGAGAAGTAAAAGGCAGATACAGCAACAGTAAGGATGAATTGCGTTACGCTCGGCTTATTGCTTTCTTCCTCACAAATTCCTCAACTTTTTTTCTATAATTTTTTTCTATAATGAAAGTGTAAAAGGAAAATAAGCTTTGCTTTGCAAAGAAGAATTAGCGAAAGCGATCGCTTCAGAGGTGGCAAATATGATGAGAGCCACAGTATTATTAGTAACAGTTTTAGCCCTTACACCTGCTACTGTTTTGGCACAGCAAGAAAAGCAACCAACTTATGATTTAACAGTAACAAGCGGGCAAAAACTAGATTCTGAGAAATTATTACGGATACGTCTTAACCAGCAAATTCAGAAATTTAATACAAAGGTTGAGCAGGCGCTTAGAGAAACACAAGAGATCAAGCAGTTTAGCACACCATACTTAGTTGAATTCCAAAGGAGAAATCAGGATATACAACGCCGCCGAGATTTTATACGTCCCGGCGGTATTTAAGGTGTTTTTTGACATTTTATTTCAACTTTTTTCGTCTTATTCATCAAATCTCACCTCTTATATTATGTCCGATTAAATAACCTTACTAAGTTTGTAGAATTGTAGGGTGCGTTAAAGCCAGAGTACGGCACCAAGAAATCCGATGCGTTACGGCAAGTTCTGACTCTCTCAAACTTTCAAATTCTGACATAGCCGTAACACATCCTACTTGATATTTACTTTATAAACGACTTCTAAACCATCTCGTCCTATACTTAGCCTAAACCCAGAAACTTTGAAATCAGCGGCAACAGTTTACTACACGCCTCAACCAATGTTGCCGCAGTGGGTAAGCCAGCTATTGTCCCTTTTAAAATCTTCATAGCCGTTTTAGCTTCTTTTTGCTTCGCCTCTTCTTGGGGATTTTTCCCGGCTTCTGCTAAGGTTTTTACTTGTTCTAAAGCCTCAGCTTTATCTTCTTCGGGTAAATCCTTCTCAGCCTCAATTGCCTCTTGCAATTGCGTCAATAATTCCTTAATTCCCGGTTTTTCTGGTTCGGAAGATTTGGGTAACTCGTTAATAGTATTTGTCACCGTACCGCTAATTTCACCTAAATTCAAAGCTTGTCCGCTGGCATTAAAATCTCCGCCGACACTGCCAATTTCGATTTTGCGGCTGGAATCATTGCTGTTAGTCATATTTTTATTCTCTAATTTATTGTCAACTTGAACATTTATAGGTTTATTTGCTAATAAGCTAATAATCTCTTTCATCTCTCCGCTTTGTTGGCGATAGATGACTATCTGCTCATCTTTAGCTTGTAATTGTGCTTTATATTTTTCTTCTACGGCTTGCAGTGCGAGTTGATAGTGTTGTGTAAAGTCACTGTGAATCTTTTCTTTATCAGCACCATCAGACACACCAACTTTAACGACGACAACCCCATCGCCTTTGTTTTCAATACTTTGTAGAGCTAATTCTGTATCTTCATTTTGGTTTTGTACTGTTTGGAAAGCGGCAACAAAAGCTTTCCAGTCAATGCCATTGCGGAAAATTAAATCAACAGTATTTAAAACCTCTTCAAACAGCTTGGTAAATTCTCCTGGTTGAAATTCGCCACTGCTGGGACGGCGTTCTCTGTCATCGGTTCCTGGCTTGGGGTTTTCCAGAAGATAGATAAAGCGACAATCGACATTATCTAACAGAGTTGTACTTTCAATATTCCACGCTTCCACACAAGCACCAGTCATGTGGGCGCTGGTAAAATTAGTGCCAACTGCTTGAGTGAGAGTTAGGTTTGCCCACTCTAAACAAGCTCCTTGGAAGGTGGCTTCACTAATATCAGCGTCTTTGAGATTAGCTTCTTTCAGGTCTGCGCCTTTAAGGTTAGCGCCTTTAAGGTTTGCACCAGCATAAGATTTTCCTCTACCATTGCCAGTGACGAGTAATTTTAGAACAGCTAATTTAGTTAATATCGAGTCGTCTACTCTAGCAAAGTCAAGTTTTTTTGCTTCATAAAAGCGCGTGCGTGTCAGGTTTGCCTTTGTGAAATCTGTGTTTTTCAAGGTTGCGCCAGTAAAATCAGCATCGGTTAAATCGGCAGTGCGAAAGCTGGTTCCACCTGTAGCAGCAAAGGCAAAAGCAAATGAGCGATCCAAGGCGTATTTTTGCTCTCCTGTCAAACTGCACCGAGATATATAATCACTAAGTAGTACGATGGCGATGGCGACCGCGAAGGCGACGACTCCGGCGAAAGCTCCCTCGAAGGCGGAGATAATGGCGACGTTGACGGCAACGGCGAAGGCGAAGGCGACGACTCCGGCGAAAGGTCCGACGAAGGCAAAGATAAGTAAGGCGGCTCCGACGGAGATAATGGCGACGACGGAGGCAAAGCTGAAGCCTCCGGCGAAGGCGACGGCGACAATCGCGGCGGCGAAGACGACGGAGGCAACGACTCCTAAACCTGGTGTTATACGTTTGCAAATAATGACAATAAAAAAGACTGTCACTGCAACTAGGCAGACTATGGCAATGATGAAGTTATCGAGGTTCTTGCTGTGAAAAAGATATGATACTAATGCACCAATGAAGATTGACAAAAACCCTGATATTATCGTCAATAGCCACGAGACTATAAGCAACTTAATTACCCAAGACTTCTGTAATCCAGCCTTAGCATCTCTAAAGTCAGCATCTTTGAGGATAGCGTTGGTAAAATCTGCCCCTCTAATGTCTGCCTTGCTAAAGTTTGCCCCAGTCAGGTTTTGAGCTTTAAAAGAGCGACCTCGGAGATTTTGACCGGAGTAGTCTGGCGGCATAACTGGGGTCAGAAAGAGGTTTTTACAAAGATTTTATACAAGTTTACTGTAGGATATTCCCGATTTTGTAGAAATTCCATCAAAGTGAGATGTTGCACCATTCTGAATGAGCATTCTCGCCCGCCTTCAGCAATACAGATCGTTTGTAGGGGCACAGCATGCTGTGCCCCTACCTTGTGGTGTTCTCGACACTTCAATATTTAAACTGAAAACTCGGAACTTCACCCCCGGAACTCGGAACTTCACCCTCAGAACTCGGAACTTCACCCTCAGAACTCGGAACTTCACCCTCAGAACTCGGAACTTCACCCTCAGAACTCGAAACTTCGACCTCAGAACTCGGAACTTCGACCTCAGAACTCGGAACTTCGACCTCAGAACTCGGAACTTCACCCTCAGAACTTGGAATGTGTCGAGGTGAGTGCAAAGTTACAAGATGCAATGGCGATCGCACTCCTTCCAACTGATCAGGGCAAGCTTCATTTGTCAACCAGTCCCCAGATTAATTTATAAGTTTCGTGACTCAGTTGTAGAGTGGGCAAGACATACCACTAATTGCCCATAATTAAGAGTACCCCACCCCTTACCCCTCCTCCGCAGTCGCCTCAACGGCGGGAACCCCCGCACGGCGCTGCTCTCCGCAAGCGAGGAGGGGAAAACATCTCCCCCTCTCTGCTTGCGGAGAGGGGGTTGGGGGGTGAGGTTCCTTTGTGTATCGCAACGAAGAGAGAAGAACGGTTCTGTATATCAGTTTTAATAAGCGAAGGACTGATAAACTTCTACTTCTGGTTTCTCCTCAACTGAATCGACAATTGGATTAAAACGCAACAAGTGACGAGCGCGAGGGGAAAGTGTATCCAAGGCTTGCCTTGGTATATTAATAGACACTTCAGGACGATACAGCCAGCGGCGACTATAGCCAATCACCACCATCGGACGTGGTGTTGATGTGTGGTTAGGCGTACCCCGATGCAAACCCCGCACATCGCGGATCATCACGTCACCGAGTTGCATTGTCACTGGTTCTAACTTGATCTCACCCGACTCCATGCGGCGCAGTCCTTCCTCCTTGGACATCATGTGTGTACCGCGTGTAATATCCATTGGACCGTTTTCTAGCGTGATATCGACAAGCGGAAAGTTGACTGCTAGTTGATATGGTGGCGTTTCCTGACCAGTTTCGGGGAACAGTGGCAAAGTATCTCGATGCACGTCTTGATAATCAGAACCAAGCAATGGCGTATCAGTTGCCAACTGGCACATCACCATGTCTTTGCCTACCAGTAGCTCAACAATTGCCAAAATATCCTCATCTTCGTAAATATTTGCATCGGCAAAGGGAGTTGTAAACGGAAGCGTGACATAATAGCGGGCTGAACCTCGATTCTGAAGCTTGCCTTCGCGCTCAATGTGCTCCTTAAGTAACGGTGCGAAAGCTTCGCGCCAAGCTTCGAGTATTGCCGGGGAGAAGTGATTGGGCAACACGCAGTAACCATCGTTTAGTACTGCTTGGGCGAATGATTCAATTTGTTGTTGGGTATACTGTTTTATAGTCATATACTAATTTTAAAATTAACGATCCCCGATAATAATCAATCAGGTGTTAAAACTTGTTACACAGTTTCGGCAAGTATCCTGACTGGCTCTCTACAAATTAATACACTAAAGCTGAGCGCAGGTATTTTAATTTTACTTTCGGGGATAATTCCTTTTATAAAGCAGTGCTGAGAGGGAGAACCTAGCATGACACCACAAGAAATAGTGATCTGGCTACAAGAACGCACGGCTTTAGGAATTCTCTCACCTGAACCCTTGAACGCGGTAGCTCAAGTTATTGAAGAACAGGTTTTGAGTGCCAACCAAGCTCTAGCTACTGAAGGGACTCCTCCAGAAGCGTTGTATATTCTCCAACAAGGTCAGTTGGAAAGCGATAGCAGCAATCAAACCAACCCAGCCTTAGCTGTTGGGTTGCTTCCCGGAGCAGTTATTCACCTGCAAGAACTTCTTTTAGATGAATTGGCTCAGCGTACAATTACAACAGTCACAGAATGCCACTTGTGGGTTGTGCCTGCCGCTAAATTTCGGGAACTCGTCAGCCAGTATCCTGAAATTGCTCAGGCTTTTTCCCGCCAGATGGCGCAAGAATTAGCTCAACTCACATCTGCTCTCACCTACGAACAGGAACGTTCCACAGCGTTGCGACCTTATTTAGTAACCAAGGCGCAACGTGGAATTGTGGGGACAAGTCGCTATGCTGTGCGTTTGAGACAAGAAATTCGAGAAGCAGCAGATGACCGTAAGTCAGTGTTGATTTTCGGCGAACCAGGTTTAGGAAAAGACATCATAGCAGCCTTAATCCACTTTGGTTCCAAACAGCGGCGAGAACCGATTATAAAAATTAACTGTGGTATTCTCCAAACAAGTGGTGCTGATTTGTTTGGACGTGCTGGAGGCAAACCAGGACTGCTGGAATGGCTTGGGGAAGGTAGTTTAGTTCTGAACAACATCCAAGAAACACCCCCGGAGTTATTGCCGGCGTTAGCAACCTTGTTCAAAACGGGCAAATATACTCCCGTTAGCCGTTCGGGAGAACCAACCCCCGAACCCCGCGTCAGCAATGCTCGCATTTTGATAGTTGCAGAAAAAACACAACCCACAATTGAACGCTGTGTTGGTCGTGTTATCAAAGTGCCACCACTGCGAGTGCGAAAAGCTGATATCAACGCACAGGTTGAATATTACATCAGTCTTTACACACGCTCCAGAGGTATTGCCCGACCGAAAGTCAGCCCAGAAGCATTGCGCCGCTTGCAGTCCTACGATTTCCCCGGCAACTTAAAAGAGTTGCAAAATCTAGTGGAACGGGCGATAGTCCAAGCAGGGGAGGCAAAAGAACTCACAGAAGAAATTTTCTGGTCAGCTGATACTAAGAAAAAGCAATTTCGGGTGAATCTGTTGAATGCTTATCCTGGTTTGCGGAAGTTTTTACGTAGTCCTTGGTGGCCTGATCGCATCAACTACGGTTTTACTTTAGCAGCGTTTGCCTTCATTGTCGGAGTGCTATTTGTTGGTCCACAAACGCGCGATCGCAATTTCGCTTTAAATCTATTTTGGGCTTGGTGGTGGCCTTTCTCCCTGCTGGCATTTCCCTTTTTAGGTCGGGTTTGGTGTTCTATATGTCCTTTCATGATTTATGGGGAAGTCACGCAAAAGCTATCTCAAAAGTTCTTTCCTCGACAGCTGAAACGCTGGCCCAGACATGAAGCTGAAAAATGGGGCGGATGGTTTCTCTTTGGGCTGTTTACCCTCATTTTCTTATGGGAAGAACTTTGGAATTTAGAAAATACCGCCTACCTTTCTGGTTGTTTGCTGCTTTTAATTACTGCTGGGGCGATGATATTTTCTGCCATTTTTGAGCGGCGGTTTTGGTGCCGTTATCTCTGTCCCATTGGTGGAATGAATGGGTTATTTGCCAAACTCTCCATGACCGAACTCCGGGCGCAACAAGGTATTTGTTCTGCCACTTGTACCACGTATCAATGCTACAAAGGTGGACCGCAAAAGGGCGAGGGGATGGAAACTAATGGGTGTCCGTTGTACTCTCACCCAGCACAGTTGGAAGATAATCGAGACTGTGTGCTGTGCATGACTTGTCTCAAAGCTTGTCCCCATCGTTCTGTTGAGTTCAATTTACGTCCGCCTGGGGTTGAACTGTGGACAACTCATGTTCCCCATACCTACGAAGTCGCACTGTTGTTTTTACTGTTGGGGGGAGTATTTCTCCATCGCTTACCAGAGTTGCAATCTTTGGTAGGGCTACATCTGGATTTAACCCAGTTTTTACCTCACTTAGGATTATCTTTACTGGCTCTGATTATCCCAGTCGCTATTCCTTTTTTGGCATATGGCGTGATGCAAGTATTATATCTAAGTAACAAAGGTTTAAAATCTACTCAACAAAATCCTAAGCCACGACGATTTGTAGAGCTTGCCTATGGCTACTTACCACTTGTACTAGGAGGAAACTTAGCTCATTATTTGCGTTTGGGTTTGGGGGAAGGAGGGCGTATTCTCCCGGTAACTTTTGCAACCTTCGGTTTCAATGGTGAACAATTACCTATATTGCTCGCTCATCCAGCGGTGATTGCCTTTTTGCAAGGAGTCACCCTGATTTTTTCAGTGCTGTTGACGGTAGTATTAACACAAAAAATTGCTCGTCAGCCTATGCGATCGCTTTTTTGGCAACACTTGGCAACTATAGGGCTAGCAGCTAGTCTATGGGCAATTATTGTATCTAGCTAATTTGTTCGTAGTAAGCGCTTCAGCGCTATTGTTTACACCATTTTGAATTATTTTATGGCAAGTTTTTTAGAACCACCACGATTACGCATCGGTGAAGACAGCGAAGAAGAACGACGCGCCACTTGGCTAGAACTGTTTTATGATTTGGTGTTTGTCGTTGCAGTCTCTCAACTCGCCCATTATCTTCACGATCATGTTTCCCTATCAGGAGTGTTGGGCTTTGTCGCTCTTTTTATACCCGTTTGGTGGTCTTGGATTGGCACCACATTCTACGCCAACCGATTTGATAGCGACGACGTGACACATCGGCTGCTGACTGCTTTGCAGATGCTTGCGATCGCTGCACTAGCTGTCAACGTCCATCACGGCTTGGGCGAAACTTGCACTGGCTTTGCCCTTTCCTATGCTCTCGGTCGCGCTGTGCTTGTCGTTGAATACATCCGTGCTGGACAGCACATCCCCAAAGCACGCCCCCTAACAAATCGTTTCGCCACAGGTTTTGCAATTGCTGCTATCCTTTGGACTATATCAGCATTTGTACCGAGTCCTTGGCGGTTTGTATTCTGGGCATTGGGACTGATTATTGACTTCGCCACACCCCTTTCGGCACGCAAGTTGATGCTAGAACTACCTCCCCACTCTTCCCACTTGCCCGAGCGTTTTGGGTTATTTACCATTATTGTCTTGGGTGAAGCGATTGTCGCGGTGGTCGATGGTGTCTCAGAGCAAACATGGGATGTTTTAACGGTAATCGGCGCAGTTTTCGGTTTATGTATCGCTTTTAGCTTGTGGTGGGTCTATTTTGACAACCTGGGTGGCACACCGATTCAGAGGGCGCAGACAGAAGGACGAATTGCCATTTTCAATTTCTGGCTCTACACCCATCTACCGCTGGTGATTAGCATTGCTGCTACCGGAGTCGCTGTGGAACTCGTATTGTTGAGCGAGCCTGCGATCGCATTACCCGATGGAGTGCGATGGCTGCTCTGTGGCTCTGTAGCGCTCTGCTACCTAACTTTAGGTATTCTCCACCGGATTGGGGTGATCCGCTACTGTAAAATCCGTGCCAAGTTTCGCATTGGGGCTGCGCCTATTATCCTGGCGATCGCCATTTTTGGTAAAGGTTTATTACCTGTTGCGGTCATTGGGCTTGTCGCCGTAGTCTCAGCTGTACAAGTTGTACAAGATTTGTCTCAAAGCCGTCCTACAACCCGCTTAGTTAACCCAGAAATTTAGTTTCAAGTATTTGATGAAAATGAGTCGCTGCACCAACCCCCGATTTCGGCATGGCTGCGACTTTTTTGCTTAAAATGGGTAGTAATACCCAATGATGAGCGGCGTTGGAATAGCAATTAAGTATGAGTGACTCCATGAGAGATATGATCACTGTCTACATTTGGCTTCCTAAGGAGTTTTTAGGACACGCTTCAATGCAAGTAGGCGAAGATACTTATATAAGCTTTTGGCCTAACAAAGAAGTTTTAAATCGCTCATCAAGTGATATTCGTAAAAATGTAATTAATTATAAAAATCATAACATTAATTACTTGTTATTTCAGCACTTAAATCAGATAAAAAGTGATAGTTACGAACAAGATTGTTTGGTTTTAGGTAAAAATGGCTCTAAAAGAGAGGCAGACTGTATAGTTGAGTTATTCAACCTTCCTCAAGAGCCTATCAAAAGATTTTGGAGAGAATTTCAAACTCAGCAACTTTCCTACCATTTGATAAAAAGGAACTGCTCTTCAGTGGTTGCAGAAGCTATAAATGAAGGTTGGAAAACTTATGTTTCCACAGCAAACAAAACAGTAAATAATTTTTTGAGAGATTTTGAAACCGTTGCAGAATATGAGAAGGATTTTGAAGCATTAAGCTTCACCACGGCAGCATTAAATTTAGGTAGATTGCTTTTTTGGTCTCCAAAACAAGTTTTGCTTTATGCACAAATGGTCAAAAGATTAACAGATGGAGTACAAGCGAAAGCCAACCTATAAAATTTCGTTCCTCTGATACCGAGTGCTAGGAGTAGCTTAGAAGGCTGGACTATTTTCGGCGTGTAGTACCCTCGCCCCCACTAATTACATTCTGTATTCTGAGTTCTGCGTTCTCTTGTTCTTCTTCAAATTATCGTGTTGTCAGCTACAGTTTTGCCACAAATAAATGGGCAAGAATAGGAGGAAATGTCTAATAATGCAGCTTTTCCTTTGTAAGTCATGCTGCGATTACATGAAACCTCGAATCATTGTCTGTGGCTTAAGTCGCACCGGATATAAAATCTTTCGTTTGTTGCGACAACAGGGGGCGTTAGTCGTCGGCATTCATCATAAACCCATCCCAGGCGAATCAGCAGGAGATGTGATTGTCGGCGTACTGCACGCAGCTAGTACCCTAACAGCAGCAGGAATTCAGCAGGCGCAAACTTTGGTGATTGCTGGACCTGACGATGAACTGAATTTGTCAATCATGATGCAAGCGCGGGTGTTGAATCCGCGAATTCGGATTATCAACCGCTTTTTTAATACAAATTTGGGCGATCGCCTCGATCAAACTGTGCCCAACCACTTGAGTATGAGTGTTGCCGGTTTGGCAGCACCTGTCTTCACGTTTGCGGCTTTAGGAAACCAAGCAATTGGACAAATCAAGCTTTTCAAACAAACTTGGCCGATCCACGAAGAATATATAGATGAAAATCATCCGTGGCTAGGTCGCAAGCTGGTTGATTTGTGGAATGACCGTTCGCGGATGCTCATTTACTATATGCCATTCAAGGGTGAGATCGATTTGGTAGCTGCGGTGTTGTCTGGACAAGAACTCAAAGTGGGCGATCGCCTCATCGTTGGTACTCAACCCCGTGTCCGTTCCATCCGCAAATCCCTAATTGCAAAACTGTTGAAAGTCCTGACTAATTTGCGGCAGTTTAAGAAACACGCGGAATCAGTGGTGGCAATGTCTATTGTGCTGTTTGTCATTGTTGTGATTGCCACACTCACCTACAGTTCCACCAATACGAATATTTCTATTGTTGATGCCTTATATTTTGCAGTAGGCATGATTACGGGAGCAGGTGGTAATGATAAAGTCGTAGAAAACGCTCCTGCCAGCATTAAATTATTTACCGTTCTCATGATGCTAGTTGGGGCTGCGGTGATTGGTCTATTGTACGCATTGCTCAATGATTTTGTTTTGGGCAGTCGCTTCAAGCAATTTTGGGATGCAGCACGAGTTCCCCACCGCCATCACTACATCGTTTGTGGCTTGAGCGGCATTGGTATAAAAATTGTCCAACAGCTGTATGCTAGCGGGCATGAAGTGGTAGTGATTGAGCGTGACTCCAATAACAAATATGTCAACACAGCCCGTGGAGTCGGTATTCCCGTCGTTTATGCTGATGCCAGCTTCTCAGCAACACTTAAAGTAGCCAATTTAGAATCTGCCGCAGCAGTGCTTGCGGTCACAGGGAACGACGCGACTAACTTAGAGATTGCCCTCAAGGCAAAATGCATGACACCCAAAGTGCCGGTGATAGTCCATTACGCAGAACCGGATTTTGCTCGTATGGCGCAACAGGTGTTTGACTTCGAGGCGGTTCTGAGTCCTGCCGAACTCGCAGCCCCAGCTTTTGCCGCTGCTGCACTGGGTGGAGAAATACTCGGTAACGGCATCACAGCAGATAGTCTTTGGGTAGCTTTTGCAACTTTGATTACAGCCTCACATCCCTTTTGCGGTCAGCCAGTGAAAGATGTTGCCATGTCCGCTGACTTTGTGCCTTTGTACTTAGAAACCAACAGCCAAACCATCCACGGCTGGGATTTACTCGAAACAAGCCTGAGTGCTGGAGATGTGTTGTATTTGACTATGCCTGCAACACGGTTATATCAGTTGTGGCGTAGTGCGCCGCCGCAGCTGATGGCGAGTTAGTAGGAATATGTAGTCTTGAACTTAACAACCTCTGACCAAAAAACGAGACGCAAGCCCCCGGCTTCAGACGTGGGGATAAGTCGGAGGCGACTTTTAAGTCCCGTAAAACGATTGTATGGCTTTAGCCACAGTGGTAGAATTGAACAATATTACACTCAGCTCATGTTTCTGATGTTTTTCCATGTATTACATGGAAAAACGCCCTTGGACATGCAATACACCGTTAATATCAAATCCGTTTGTATCGGAATTATTCCTCCTTGCTCTAGGCGTGCGTTCTCAGCGTCTCTGCGGTTTTTTAATTATTCAGATGCTACCGGAATTGATATAACTTCAAAGCTTTCTCCAAGTATTACATGGAATCAACACAGCACAGATCCAGATAATGGTTTTTTCCTTGGACAGTAAGGCATTAATTCTTCTCATCCTTCAATTAGGAGCGAACGTACAGTTAGATTTCTTGCCTAAGTCCGGTGAATCAAATCCTTTTGTGTTGGTCTTCGGTTTTTGTTTAAGGGACTATTATGTTCCCGGACGAGAGCGAATACGATCGGGTATATGATGGCGATCGCCTAATATTTCTAGCAAAGGACCATTAACGTCAAATTTAACCATACTTACCGACGCGACCAAAATATTCACCCGATAGCGATAGCGTCCCAAATCAATTCCCAGTAAACTGCAAAGCATAATCCGAATCGTGGCTTTATGGGAAACTACTAAAACATTACCTTGGGGATGTTTTTCTTGAATTTCAGCAATTACAGGCATAGAACGGTTAGCAATATCTACCGCAGTTTCTCCACCTAGTGGTGCATTCCAAGCGGGTTCTGTCAACCATTTTACATAGTTTTCTGCGTAATTCTTTTGGGCAAACGATTTACTATACGTTTCCCATTCGCCGTAACTACCTTCTCTAAGCCCGTCACGCAACTGCATATCCATACCGATAGCATCACAAAACGGCTTGGCAGTTGCAATTGTGCGCTTCATCGGGCTAACATAAACCGCTTCCCACTTCAATTTTTGATAAACATCGGCAAAACCGGATGCCATCTGCATCCCTTCAGAAGTCAACTCCGCATCAGTTTCACCGCAGAAATTACCACTTTGACTAAAAGTAGTTTCTCCATGTCGCAGTAAATATAAATTGAGTGTCATAGCTTGTATCGCGATTGGGATAAAGGAGTTTGTGCAAAAATAAAATACCATCAATCTCGCAACCCTGGTATGTGACACCAGGACAAAGTAATCAACCAAAAAAGTCAATCAACCACAAACTTTTGAAATCGAAGATCTCCAACTTATGTGGGAACCCAGTCGCTACAAAGCGAATAACGCTCCAAATGGCTGCCCGACGAGTTCTGGTGGCAAGGTGGTTTCCAACGTAACTGTCTGGGGTAGCGGCATTGACGCGTTAGACCAGATCTACGATGTCAGAGGTAATTTGATTGTCAACACCCCAATCGAGTATCGCCGAATTAACTCTATCCCTGAACCCTCCTTAACCATAGGACTTTTGGCTCTGGGTATAGGTTGTGTGAGTTCTGTATGCTTAGGAAAACAGAAACACAAATCAAAATACAAGGAAAAAACTTTTGTCTAAATTGTATGACAAAATCTGCTCAACTTTCGCGCCTCTTTCTAAAAAGTTTTAAAGGATGAAGAATGAAGTATAGATTTATGATTTGCATATCATTCTTCATCCTTAGCTACACCCAATATTAAACTCCTTCCATCCATGCAACACACTTGTGCATCTGGTCTCTCATAGTCTCAGTATCAGTATGATACCTGCGCCCATGACCTGGTAGAACCCACTCAAAGGTGTAATTAGCTAGCTCACGCATTGATTTAATCTGTTCTGACCAAGAGTACCAGCTGTAATCGGGGAAAGCATAGAGCTGGTGGAGTTCATTAGACCAAGCCAGATGGTCGCCAGTGAACAGAAACTTGTTTTTGTATAGCAGAACAGTGTGTCCTTTGCTGTGTCCAGGAACCGGGATAATCAAGATGTCGGGAGCCAACTCAATTGGTTCTGTCCCTGTAGGCTGAATTTCCACATTGCGAGTATCAGCAGTGATGTCATCTTTATGGAGGATGCGCTGACACTGAAAATGCTCCGCGAACTTTTGATGATCCGCCACATCGTCCCTGTGAGTCAAGTACATATAGCGAATTCCCCCCATCTTTTCCAAACGCTTGATTAAGGGAGGGGTAAACCGGGGAGAATCTACCAAAATATTACCTTCAGGTAGCTCAATAAAGTAGCTCGCAGCGCCGTAGGAATTTTCCGAGTGATAACCGCAATGGTAAACATTATCCTCTACAGGAATAGGAAAACTCAGTTGAGCGGCTTTGACATCTTGGGGCTTTTCAACTGTACCAATCGAACTAGTAGGACAAGCTAAAAGAGCTTGAAGCGCTGCTAATCTTTGGGCCTCGTTAGCTGGTTGGTGATGCACCACCGACTGTTCACCAGCTTCAATAAACACTTCTGGAGCCATCCACCGACAAGTATCACAATCAATGCAGGAAGTATCGACATAAAAATCGCCACTGACATTTTCGGGGCGACGCAGATTTAAATGAGCCATATGAAACCTCTTTCGCCCAAGCACTTGCACTTAAGGGCGACGAACCCTGTATCCCCACCTTAGCAAAAGCGCTGATGGACTGTTGGGGGAGTGATATTTGATAGAAGGAAATGGGATAACTTCACACAAACAGAGTTTGCTTATAGTTTTCTAAATAAGTTTCAATTAAAAGCACTCAGAGATTCTCTGAGTGCTAATGGTATATTTTGAGATCAAGACTAGCGATCGCCTAAATTAAATTTAAAGCATTCGTAAAACTTACATAGGTTTAAAAGGTCAGAAAAAGTTTGAAGTTTTTAAATGAAAAGGTCAGAAAAAGCAATCATTGACACAATGGCGCTTACCCTGCTGTTCCAGTTCGCATAATTCCCATAATTGAGGTTATTGAGGCGCTTGCTTGTCTAATACTACTTATACGAATCGGTCAGCCGTGAATCTTCAGTTTCCAGACCAATTAAGCGATAAATCAAATTTAAAACTTTTTTCATTGTCTACTCCTCGATTTTGTAATTGGTGTTCTATATATATCCTCAACGTGTCTGCTTGCGTTTCCAGAAATAAACTATTTATTTTTTTATAAGTTGAGTGCCATATATTGGAAGCACCTCTTGTTCTTGGAACTACTGTGAATTGGCGAGCAGGTGTTTTAATGCCTAAACTAAACAGTTTAGTTTAGTTTGTACCAATTATGGAAGAGGGTAAAAATAAAAATCCCCTTGGCTTCATGTTAAGGGGGCGAGAAGGCGAGGAGGTCGTTTGGATTGCGGCAATCAGCAGTCTAATGATTAATAGGTGCAAGCGAAATCGACTTATGCACTTGGAGGCGATTTTACTTTTTATGCTTTTAATTCCTAGTTGTAGCGAGCCTTCAGTAGAGATGATAAGCAATACAGATATATGGGAAAACTTAACACAGATACAGTCTGCTAATACGATCTTCACTAAATATGCTTTATTGCTCTAATCCTAGCTGCTCAAATTCCTTTAATCCAGATGGTAATAATTTTTGCACCAACTGCGGCTTGCAAACACTTACACCTCTATTTCGCAACCGCTTCCGGGTGATTCGACTGTTGGGTGAGGGTGGATTTAGTAAGACTTATGAAGCCAGAGATGCAGATAGGATGGATGAACCCTGTGTGATTAAACAATTTGTTCCCCAGGTTCAAGGAACAGCAGCAGTTGAGAAAGCAACCGAACTATTTAAGCAAGAGGCGAAGCGACTGTATGAATTGGGAGAACATCCGCAAATTCCTAGATTGGTTGCTTATTTTGAACAGGATAAGCGCTTATATCTTGTACAAGAGTTTATCGAGGGACAGACTTTACTAGAAGAATTGCAGCAGCAGGAAGCCTTTAGCGAAGAAAAGATTCATCAGCTTTTGGCTGATTTATTACCAGTCTTGAAATTTATCCATGAACGTGGCGTAATTCACCGCGATATCAAGCCAGAAAATATTATGCGCCGTAGATCCCCCCAACCCCCCTTGCTAAGAAGGGATCTGATACTAATTGATTTTGGTGTTTCTAAACAAGCAACGGGAACGGTTTTAGGTAAAGCTGGTACTATGGTGGGAACGCCTGGATATGTACCACTCGAACAAATGCGCGGTCAAGCGTACCCAGCTAGCGACCTTTACAGTTTGGGTGTGACCTGTATTCGACTCATAACGCAGTGTTTGCCAAAAGAAGATGGTTCTGATGAGCTGTATGATGCACTGAATAGTCGCTGGGTATGGCGCGAACACTTGCAAAAAGGCACAGTCAGCTATCAGCTCGGGCAAGTTTTAGATAAGTTGATTCAGGATTATGTAAAAGAACGTTATCAATCTGCTGATGAGGTGCTAGCAGTTCTAAATAGTCAGCAAACTCTAGCAAATCCCAAATCACCACAAATACCAGATCAGCATAATAAACAGGGTTCTTCACAGCTACCTCTTACAGTAACTAGTTCCCCACTTCATAATCTGACTACAGTAACAGTAGATTACAGTCAGCTGGAGTATTTACTGGCGGCTGGAAGATGGCGAAACGCGAATGAAGAAACTTTAAATGTCATGCTTAAAGTATCTGGTCGAGAAAAACAAGGTTCGCTGTACCTAGAAGATATCGAAAAATTTTCTTGTCAAGACCTTTACACTATTGACCAGCTCTGGGTTAGATATAGCAATCGGCGCTTTGGCTTTAGTGTACAGCAGCAAATTTGGCAAAGCGTTGGGGGAAGCAAAAATGCAGATTATAGAATTTGGTGTCGCTTTGGATATCAGGTGGGATGGATGCGTAACAAGATGTTGAAGCATATTTGGTTTAATGACCTTACCTTCTCTATTAATGCTCCAACTGGTCACCTTCCATGTGTTGAAATGACTACGATTGTTGGTATGCCTTGGACATATTTTCTCTTCTCTCGCATTAAGGCTTGTGGAATGTAAAATCTAGTAGTTACAAAAAATAGCTATGACTGAAATTGTATTTCTAGTTGAAGAAGATCCAGACGGTGGCTATACAGCTAGGGCATTAGGGGAATCGATTTTCACTCAAGCTGATGACATCGAAACCCTAAGAGAAATGGTGCGTGATGCGGTTCATTGCCATTTTCCTGATGCACAAAACCGTCCTAAGGTCATTCGTTTGCACATAGTCCGTGATGAGGTTATTGCTTCTTGAAGCTCCCACGAGACTTATCTGGTAGAGAATTAGTTAAAGCTCTTGCTCGTCTTGGATACGAGGTGAGTCATCAGACAGGTAGCCATATTCGGCTAACTACCCTACGCAATGGTGAACATCACGTCACAGTACCAGCCCATGACCCTATCAAGATAGGTACACTTAACGCGATATTAAGAGATGTTGCTGACCATGCTGGTTTGATCCGTGAAGAATTACTAGAGCTTCTATTTGGATAATCAGTGAAATTAGCGCTTTAAGCTATTACACGTTTTGTTGATGGAATTGCGATTGGCTTTGCCACTGCCCCGAATCGCGATTGGGCTTTAGCCCACTGCGCTCCGCGCAATCGCCCCATCTATCTTTTCACGAGGTGCGATGCTCCCAAAAGGCGGCTCCCTTTGGGAGCATCGCAAAAATTTCCAAGCAAGTTTCAGCCTATTAGTAGATGCACTTTATCTACTACAACGTTAATAACATGATGAGTGATAGGAAGGCTATCAATCACCATGCCAAGGCATAACAGCATCATGTAGGAGATGGAATAGAGAAACAAACCTTTAGCTAAGCTGCGGTCTTCTGGGTTTTGCAACAATTGCCAAGCTTTGTAAATAAATACTATCCCTAAGCCCACAGCAATGACTCCGTAGAGGATTCCACTCACTTGCAAAGGATAAACTAACAAGAAAGTTGCTGCTACGGTAATTATGGTATAGTACCAAATCTGCCGCACTGTAGCCGTAGTTCCCGCAACTACTGGTAGCATTGGTACGCCCACCTTTGCGTAATCATCCCGAATCATCAAAGCGAGTGACCAAAAATGAGGGGGTGTCCACAAAAAGACGATCGCAAAGATTAACCATCCTGCCCAGCTTAACGTACCTGTGACAGCAGCCCAACCTACCAAAGCTGGAATTGCCCCTGCTGCCCCACCAATAACGATATTTTGAGTGCTATGACGTTTCAAAAAATGCGTATAAATTAGCACATAAAATACCAGACCAGACATTGCTAGCACAGCGGCTAGTAGGTTGGCAAATACTGAAAGCAAGGTAAAGGAAATGACAGCCAAAACAGTGGCAAAAATCAGAGCATCACGCGGCTGTATTCTCCCTGAAGGCAGTGGACGATGACGCGTGCGCTCCATGTCATAATCAATATCCCGGTCGTAGACACAATTGATTGCTTGGGCGCTTGCAGCTGCCAAAGTGCCACCAGTAAGTGTGACGAGCAATAACAATGGATCTACCTCTCCCTTTGCTGCAATCCACATACTTCCAGCAGTGGTAATGAGTAGCAAAGGGATGATTCTGGGCTTTGTGAGCTGGTAGTAGCTTTGAATAACTTGTAGAAACGTTTGATGGTGGCGAGAGACATTAGTCTCAATCATTTTGGCACTATTTCCTTTTTTTCAAAACTTATAAGCACTAATGCCTAACTGCTAAGAGATAACAGCAACCAAAAATGAGCAATTACCAAGTCGATTGTCATGGATTCAATCCACCGGTTGCTTGTTCGCTTATAGCGCCTGCTTCTTCCTTGTTGCTGCTAGCGTTGATCCCACGGCTACTCACCCAATCTCGCAATGCGAGAACTGTAAAAGCCACCAAAGTACCCAGCAAAGCTGCCCCTATAGCTTGGTGAGAGACGGTGAGTGGTTCGACTTGAAGATGCAACCGAAAAGTGGCAACTCCCAACAGAAGTTGTATAATCAATAATCCACCAGCGAGATTTGCCAGTCGTCGTAAAGCTGGATGCAGTGCTGGTGTACGCCAAGAAAGAAATACCACTGCCAATGTTGCTAGTGTTGGGGGCAGGACGCCGGCAATGTGGCTATACATCACGGCACAAAGTTGAGATGCGCCAAAGCATTGATGGAGCGCCCAGCGAGAGCCTACCAAGGCACCTAGTAGACTTTGCAAATAAACCAAAATAGCTGCTGTTAAACCAACATACGGCAAGTTCCCAACGGTTCCGGTTCCCTGGTAGGGGATGAGCGCGGTGCCGATGACCAATAGGGTAGTAAAAAATAACAGCGCTGTTCCTAAGTGGGCGGTGACAATATCAAACCGCAAAAGTTCAGTGACAGTCAGTCCGCCCAAAACACCCTGAAAAACGATTAAAAATAAGGCAAATGTGGATGCCCAAGGAAGCCATCTAGGTAAAGAGCGACGATGCCACCAAGACATTCCAACGAGTGCGATCGCGCTGACACCAATCAATGCCGCATCCAACCTGTGAAACCACTCCAAGAAAACCTGGAAATTCATTTGCTTGGTTGGCACAAGTTCTCCATAGCACAAAGGCCAATCAGGGCAAGCAAGTCCAGCATTCATCACACGGGTGGCACTGCCTATTGCCATCAAAATCAAGGTGGCTACACACATTCTCCACACCAAGCGACGAATTCGTTCCTGTGGCACCTGCTGCGGCGCAGTCGTTATGTTTTGTTGTTCTAGGACAAATTCGCTCATGAAGGATACCTTCTGTCGCTCTTTGAGAGCTATCTACGTTCTAAATGTGTCAGTACCAAACGGACATCTTGCAAGGGCTGGGGAACCCAAAGGAAGTTTGGAGTGGCGGCACAGGACCGCTTCAACTTCTCTCCCAAGCAAGTGTCCTCCTCATCTCCCACCCTAGCGTACAAATAGGGTTCGAGACTGGCTCTCACTATACTGTGAATCACCCTAACCACTTTTTGCCTGAAGCTTTAGGGATTTTTAAGTTGTCAGGCAACCAGAAGAACTTAGAACACAAAATTTAGAATTGGTGAATGTTCCTACGAATCAATTCGCACAATTCAACAAGCCTGCATGAATAATAAATACAGAGGCTCGCACCGTAACTCGACACCCAGTTGCAAGAAACCCAAAAGGGTTTCTACTGTGCGCCTGCTCCCCTTCTTTTCTGGTAAGGCATTGATTGATGGTAATTACTCTAAATCCTTTAAATTTTTCTCCCCTACCACATCCACCCTGCGGCACATCTCATAAACTACTTGTGTTCAAAAGTGAGAAATTTAGCATAAAAATTAATAAAAATTTCATACCTTGCCCCACTAAGTCTTTTAAGCTGCACTACTGTAGTAAGTGAGCAGCTCTGTCCAACGTAGTAAAGTCATTAACTCAATAAACCCGTGAAAATTCCAAGTTCTATCTGGACATTACTCATTGGCATCCTGCTGACCCTAGTCAGCCTTTGGTACGGTCAAAATCATGGTCTACTACCAACAGCAGCCTCTGATGAAGCTTCCTTAGTGGACGGTTTGTTCAACACGATGATGATCGTCTCCACAGGTATATTTCTGCTTGTAGAAGGTATTTTAATTTACTCTGCCATCAGATACCGTCGGCGTGCAGGTGACAATGCAGATGGTCCGCCAGTTCATGGCAACGTACCCCTAGAAATCCTCTGGACAGCGATCCCAGCTGTTATTGTTATCGGTATTTCTGTTTACAGTTTCGACGTTTACAACGAAATGGGCGGCTTCAATCCTCATGCCGTCCATGAAGCCCCGATGACGCCACAAGCAATGAGAATGCCTGGGGCAGCTATAGCAGCAACTTTAAGCGATACACCTCCCAGCACAGGTTCCGACCGAAATCAGGAAAGAGCTGATGAGGCAATGCAAGACCCAGCCACAGCAGCAGTCCGCAATGCTGACCAAATTCCCCAACTGCGGGAAGCCCCTGGTACTGGGTTAGTTTCTCCCACCATTGGTCCTACTCCCGATAAAGAAGGCAAACCACCCGCATTTGTGGTGAACGTCACAGGTTTGCAGTATGCCTGGATTTTCACTTACCCTGAAACTGGTGTCACTTCTGGTGAACTACATGTTCCTATTGGGCGTGAGGTACAACTCAATATGACAGCGAACGATGTTATCCACGCTTTTTGGGTGCCAGAGTTTCGCCTGAAGCAGGATGTGATCCCCGGTCGGCAAAGCGAGATTCGCTTTACGCCCAGCAAAGAAGGCGATTATGCGCTGATCTGTGCTGAATTGTGCGGTCCCTACCACGGGGCGATGAGAACACAAGTTGTTGTTCAAAAGCCGCAAGAGTTGGAACAGTGGATTCAAGAACAGCTAGTCGCCAGCACAGAAGAGCTCAAGCAAGCAGTTGCTATGAATCCTACAGATTTATCCCCAAATGAATTTCTTACTCCTTACACAAGCCAGATGGGAATTCATTCAGAAATGCTACATCAACTGCACAAGTAGTTTATTCATCATCAGTCATCAGTCATTAGCAACTGACTCCTGACTCCTGAACGGCAGTTGCTTCAAGTCTGGCGATCAAACGCACTGCCTCCTCCTGACTCCTGACAACTGAAATTTCTATGACACAAGCACAGGTACAAGAAACAGCCAATATCCCTGCTCGGATTGAGGAACCAGGGGTAAGACATTGGCGAGACTACTTTACCTTTAACACCGACCATAAGGTCATTGCGATTCAATACCTGGTCACTACGTTCATTTTTTACTGTATTGGTGGCGTTTTGGCTGACTTGGTTCGCACGGAACTGCGAACTCCAGAATCAGATTTTGTCAGCCCTGAACTGTACAACAGTTTGTTTACGCTGCACGCCACAATCATGATTTTCTTGTGGATCGTGCCAGCAGGTGCGGGATTTGCTAACTTCTTGATTCCCCTAATGATTGGGGCAAAGGATATGGCATTTCCACGCCTGAATGCTGTTGCCTTTTGGATGATTCCTCCTGCTGGGTTGTTGCTGATTGCTAGTTTGGTGGTCGGCGATGCACCGGATGCAGGTTGGACTTCTTACCCTCCCCTGAGTTTGGTAACAGGTCAAGTGGGTGAGGGAATCTGGATTTTGAGCGTTCTGTTGCTGGGTACGTCTTCGATTCTGGGGGCAATTAATTTCCTTGTCACCATGATCAAAATGCGTACCCCAGGCATGGGATTCCATCAATTGCCTTTGTTCTGCTGGGCAATGTTTGCTACCTCGGCGCTGACTCTGGTGTCAACACCAGTGCTAGCAGCGGGTCTGATTCTGCTTGCTTTTGACTTACTTGCAGGAACGACATTTTTTAACCCAAGTGGCGGTGGTGATCCAATTGTCTACCAGCATATGTTCTGGTTTTACTCCCACCCAGCGGTTTACATCATGATTTTGCCCTTCTTTGGGGCGATTTCTGAGGTGATCCCGGTTCATTCTCGTAAGCCGATTTTTGGATATAAGGCGATCGCCTACTCTAGTCTTGCCATCAGCTTTTTAGGGCTAATCGTCTGGGCGCACCATATGTTCACCAGCGGTATCCCCGGTTGGTTGCGGATGTTCTTCATGATCACGACGATGATCATCGCCGTACCTACGGGGATCAAAATTTTCAGCTGGTTGGCAACTATGTGGGGTGGCAAGCTGCGCCTCAACAGTGCCATGCTGTTCGCGATGGGCTTTGTAGGAACTTTTGTGATTGGCGGGATCAGTGGCGTGATGTTGGCAGCAGTGCCATTTGATATTCACGTTCACGACACCTATTTTGTGGTGGCGCACCTGCACTATGTGTTATTTGGTGGTAGTGTTCTCGGTATTTATGCGGCAATTTACCACTGGTTCCCCAAAATGACCGGGCGGATGCTGAACGAATTTTGGGGTAAGGTTCACTTTGCCCTGACGATCGTCGGTCTAAACATGACCTTCTTACCCATGCACAAACTGGGGATGATGGGGATGAACCGCCGCATTGCTCAGTATGACCCCAAATTCACATTTCTCAACGAAATTTGCACCTATGGTGCTTATATACTCGCGGTTTCCACATTCCCCTTCATCTTCAATGCGATTTGGAGTTGGATGTACGGAGCCAAAGCAGGTAATAATCCCTGGCAGGCATTGACCCTAGAGTGGATGACGACCTCACCGCCAGCGATAGAGAATTTTGATAAACTACCAGTACTCGCGACTGGTCCCTACGACTATGGCTTGGAAAATACCAGATATGGTGTACCCTTATCTGACCCCGATCCAACCTTGTCAGCTGGTCCTAACTCGGTGTTACGCGCGGAACCGGACGAACCATATCCCGCTATCACTGCCGAGAAAGAAGAACGCTAATTAATAATGAATTATGAATGATGAATGCTAAAAGTCTTCATTCATAATTCATCAGCCATAATTCATCATTAAACGGAAGATTCATGCAAAGTCAAACTATTGACCCAGCAAAGACAGCCCTTAATCATCATCACGCTGCTACAGCAGAAGCTCATCACGAAGAACATCCAGATCATCGCATCTTCGGGCTGATTATGTTCCTAGTCGCTGAAGGGATGATTTTTCTAGGGTTGTTTGGGGCTTATATAGCTTTCCGTTCTACACTACCTGCTTGGCCCCCAGAAGGTACGCCAGAGTTAGAACTGTTGCTACCCGGAGTCAACACTATTAATCTGATTGCTAGTAGTTTTGTTATCCATAATGCTGACACCGCTATCAAAAAGAACGATGTGCGGGGAATGCAATTGTGGTTCGCGATAACTGCGGCAATGGGTATTATTTTCTTGGTGGGGCAGGTATATGAATACACCCATCTGGAATTCGGCTTGACTACCAACTTGTTTGCCAGTGCATTTTATGTCTTGACTGGCTTCCACGGTTTGCACGTGACTATCGGAGTTTTGGCAATTCTTGCCGTGTTGTGGCGATCGCGCACCAAAGGTCATTACAGCAACGAACATCACTTTGGTATAGAAGCAGCCGAAATTTATTGGCACTTCGTTGATGTGATTTGGATCATCCTCTTCGGCTTGCTGTATCTGCTTTAAGTAGTGGTTTTTACTCCACCTCAGGACTGATAAAAACCCCCAAATGGGGGTTTTTAGTATTTTTATTTGCTTTTCCCAAGCATCATCTTTTCCACTAAAGACCGCCATAATCTATCGGGAAGAATGGCATGCATAAGGAAAAACAACTCGCCATGAGGGGAATAACGCAGTCTCCCAGAGTAATCATTTGCTGCTCGATAAATTGTTTTGGCAACACCTTCGGGTCCTGGCAGCGAATCATTGATTTTTTCCATGAAGCCCTTGACTTGGTTGCTCATCTGTGTATATTCAGCATGAGTCGCCCAAGCTATACCGTGATTAATGAAATTCGTCCTGATGCCACCGGGTTCAATAATTTTTACGCGAATACCAAAGCGGCGTAGTTCATAGCGTAGAGCTTCAGAGAGTCCCTCTACAGCCCATTTTGTTGCATGATAAGAGGACGTAAGCGGGAACGCAAGACGACCCCCTATTGAAGTAACATTAATGATTGTGCCTCCTCCCTGTCGGCGCAAAACAGGAAGGATAGATTGGATAGTGGTCACCAGCCCGAAAACATTCGTTTGAAACTGATGCTCTAACTGCTCAGGTGTAACACCTTCAAGCGGACCCATAAGCGCGTATCCAGCATTGTTAACTAGCACGTCAATGCGCCCAAAATGCTCTAATGTTTTGTGGAGCGCAGATGTGATTGTCTCAGGGTCGGTAACATCAAGATGTGGACAGATAACTCCTTTTGCTTTAGCCCAATCTCCTGCTTTATTTGGCGATCGCATGGTTGCTGCAACATTCCAACTTTTTTGAAGGAAGTATTTCGCGGTCGCTTCACCAATGCCACTTGAAGCACCTGTAATCAGAACGGTCTTACTCATCGTTGACTTCTGTGAAATCCAAATACTGCTACGCAAAAGCGTAAACTGTGGAGTATACTCCACAGTCAAGTGGTTTCTTCAAGAGATGGATTGATGCAATGCTGATTGGTGAACTATCTAAAAAAACAGGATTGTCGAAAGACACAATCCGCTTTTACGAAAAAATTGGACTCATTACTGCCAGTGAACGCCAAGCAGGAACAAGAGCCTACAAAGAGTTCAGTGCAGAAATGGTTGAGCGTCTTTTGATGATTCACCAGGGTAAAGGATTAGGCTTCACTCTCGGTGAGATGAAGCATCTGCTGGATGAATGGGGAGAAAAAACCATCCCAAAACAGGAGCAAGTTCAAATTATTGAACGCAAACTGCAAGAGATTTCTGAAAAGATGCGTAACTTGGAGAACATTAAAACCTATTTGTCTTCCAAACTCCGTCGATTGCAACAGGAAGTTTCCTAGAAGCTACGAATTAGCAATTATGATCACCGCATGAGAATATCCGCGTCTTTCCATGTTGCTCGCGTAGTGCTGAAGCGCTTGCACTCAGCATGAACAAAACTCTCAGTTAAACATCAATGGGCCATTGGATTCAGCTTAGCCGCTTTCAGTGCTGCCAATGCCTGCTGTTGCGTCACAATTGGAAAAAACTATTGAAGTAGCCAAAGATTGACTCTTCTATCAAATCCCCCAGTAGCAAGCTTTGTCCCATCCGGACTAAAGGTTATGGCGCTTACCCAGTCGGAATGTCCATAAAATGTATTTAATAACTCGCCTGTTGTTAAATTCCACAGCTTAATTCCATCTCTACCACCACTAGCAAGGGTTTGTCCGTTGGGGTTAATAGCTATTGTATTCACCCAGTTGTTGTGTCCTGTCAACGTGCGAACTAAGCCTCCAGTGGTGACATTCCAAAGTTTAATTGTGCGATCGCGGCTTGCACTGATCAAGGTATTTCCATCTGGGGTAAACACCAGTTTGGTGACTGTATTCGCATGCGCCCCTGGAACTGTACGGATTAATTTTCCAGTACTCAAATCCCACAGCTTAACAACACCAATATTGTCACCACTTGCCAGCGTTTGACCATCAGGACTAATTGCCAGGGTATAAATGAGGTTATCAAAGCGTGTCAAAGTAGCAAGTGGGCGCTGCTGTAGCAAATCCCACATCCGAATACCGTCCAATGCACCGCTGACCAAAACTTTACCATTTGGAGTGACTGCTAAGGACAGCACATTGCTCGTATGCCCGACAAAGGAGCGAGTAAATTTATTGTTTTTCAGGTTCCAAAGGTTAATCGTGTTATCATCACCGCCACTAACAAGAGTTTGACCATCTGGCGAAATGACCACAGATTCTATCGCTGTTTGATGCGCTCTGTTGATAATCCCACGTCTTTTGCCAGTTGTTGTATTCCATAAGCGAATGATGCCATCATTATCAGAACCGCCGCTGATGAGAGTTTGGCTATCTGGAGTGAAGGCAAGGGATTTAATCGTTCCCAAATGCTCTACAAAGGTGTAAATTAGTTGTGGATTAGCTAAGCTCGTAGTAGGTTGGGCGGCTGGTGTAAATTCAACCTCAGCAGGGATGGCAGATAGTATCGGGATTAGGGGAGCGATGGCAACAGCACCTGCTACGCTCATGAGCATTAGAATATTTTTGGCACTGGTCATTTGAGATTTAGATCCTTGTCTACGGTGTGGATGCTGAGCCATTGGGGCATGCGCAAGGGACGCGTTTTGGATTTAGGAGAGGAATTTATTGTAATTATTTATATACATATATTTCAAATATCTTAAGCTATCGTCTACCAAATTTTCGGGCAGAAGAACTCCGCCCGCAAATCATGATACCGAAGCTTACAGTTGCAAAGCATACCGTAGTTGAAATGGTTTTCAACAGCAACCATGTAATCGCCTAATCTCAAATCTCAACAGACCAAATCTACTAATATGGGGGCTTTTTCTTAGAAACACTCAGCATGGGTAAAGGAGAACTTGACGACGAGCGGGAAGGTAGGTAATGTTGCACCACAGGCTCCTCAGGCAAGGGTTGGTGCTGCTGGATACGCCACCACTTATAAGCTAGCGTTATCCCTACTGTTCCCACGCCAAAAGCGAACAATGACCAGCTATCGTCAAATCCACCAATTAATGCATCTACCACTCCCATCGTAATCAATACACTAATGAGTGGTTCTTTACGGTAGGCTAACTTTAAAAAACGAGGAAATACAGCATTCATCACAGCTTCGTTGGTTCCTGTTCACCTTTTATGTAAATTGACTGAGAAAAACTCACCAGCAATTGACGCTTTTGATGAGAGCCTCAATATTATTATACTTTTCTTAAGTAAAGGACGGTGTAGGGGGTACGACAATTCAAAATTCGCTCATTCAAAATTCACGCATTGTAGATTGTTTTGGCTTTGTTTTTTGACATTTTTACTCCCTATAAAGGCTATAAAGGCTTGATGAAATCAAAACCAGCTGTATGTTCCAGCTGGTTCTTTGCTTTTTGTCATTTATCGCGTACAACCAGCAGTGTCTTAGCTTTGTGGAAATCCTACCTCAAACCGAGCCATGATAAAACACCTTGGTTGGTGACGTATTCAATCACCACCATGATTACGAAGCCAATCATTGCAGCTCGACCATTCAAACGCTCAGCATACTCATTAAAACCGAACTTTGGTTCCTCCAGCTTGGGAGTAACACTTGGCTGTGGTTGTGTCTGTGTCTGTGTCATCATTGAAAACCTCTTTTTGGCGAACTTTATAACTCAATATCTAAGTGACAACACAGCTTAAGCTATCAAGCAGGGTTGCCACTCTTTACAATTGTTTACGATTCTTAATTCATTGTAGAAGTAGTTTGGCAATCGTCAAGAACAAAAGTTTGAAGTACATTAGTTGGTATAAGAGGAAGTTCAGTAGTCCTGAGTTTCGAGTGCTGAATGCTGAGTCGGAAAGAAAGCTCTGAGTTCTGAGCGCCCAATTGTGAGTAATTTTTCTTACTTACCCAAAATTGACTCATCATTGAGCACGAGAGCGCTCGGTATTGTCTTTGCACTCAGGATTTTCCGCTTATAACGACTTGTTAAATTCGTAGTCTCTGATTCAAAAGACTAGGGATGAGACTGACAAACTATAAGCTACACAAAAATTCATAAGAGGCAGTAAATGGAAATTGGTATTCCCAAAGAAACTAAGGATCAGGAGTTTCGGGTTGGGTTAAGTCCTTCTAGTGTACGAGTCTTACAAGAAAATGGTCATACGGTTTTCGTAGAGACTCAAGCAGGTCTTGGTGCTGGGTTTACAGATGATGACTACACAAGCGCTGGTGCTAAGATAGTCACCACACCAGATGCAGCTTGGAACCGCGAACTCGTTGTCAAAGTCAAAGAACCACTCGCTCTTGAATATCAGTTTTTGCAGAAAGAGCAAATTTTGTTTACCTATCTGCATCTAGCCGCAGATAGAAAGTTGACCGAACATCTGATTGATTGCGGTGTGACGGCGATCGCCTACGAAACTGTAGAACAACCAGGTAGCAACAAATTACCTCTGCTTACTCCCATGAGCATTATTGCTGGTCGCTTATCGGTACAATTTGGGGCAAGATTCCTAGAGCGCCAGCAAGGTGGTAGAGGGGTTTTGTTGGGCGGTGTTCCCGGAGTGAAACCAGGCAAAGTCGTGATTTTAGGTGGCGGTGTCGTGGGTACAGAAGCCGCTAAAATTGCTGTGGGCATGGGCGCTGCTGTCCAGATTCTAGACGTGAACGTCGAGCGTTTAGATTATCTGGAAACCTTATTTGGTTCTAGAGTTGAACTGCTTTACAGCAACTCAGCCCATATTGAAGCCGCAGTCAAAGATGCTGACTTGCTTATCGGTGCTGTTTTAGTACCGGGACGCAGAGCACCCATCTTGGTGTCACGCAATTTGGTCAAACAAATGCGTCCTGGTTCTGTGATTGTCGATGTCGCGGTTGACCAAGGCGGTTGTGTGGAAACTTTACACGCCACATCCCACACGAACCCAGTATACATTGAAGAGGGTGTGGTACATTATGGGGTTCCTAATATGCCAGGGGCAGTTCCTTGGACTTCTACTCAGGCACTAAACAACAGCACTCTACCCTATGTATTGCAGCTAGCGAATTTGGGGATAAAGGCACTGGCGAGTAACCAAGCATTAGCCAAAGGTGTGAACGTGCAAAATCATCGCTTAGTTCATCCTGCAGTTCAGGAGGTTTTTCCTGACTTGGTGGCGTAGTTAGTTATCAGTTACCAGTTATCAGTTATCAGTTACCAGTTATCAGTTATCAGTTATCAGTTATCAGTTATCAGTTATTCACTGCGGCTGGTACTGTTCACTGTTAAACTGTACAGTTGCGTTGTGCGAGTTTTGCGATCGCATCAATCAACTTAGCTGGTTCTACTGGCTTGGTGACGTACATCTCAAAGCCTGACTCCAATGCTCGCGTACAATCTTGTTCTCTGACATACGCACTCAAGGCGATCGCTGGTATCTGCCCTCCTATTTCGGGTTCCAGGTTTCTCACTTCACGAATTAAGGTGTAGCCGTCCTCCTCTGGCATTCCAATATCACTCACCAGGACATCAGGCAGCGATTTTTCGATAGCGCGAAGTGCTTTTCGTACTGATGCGACAGCTGTCACTGTCGCCCCAAATTGTTGCAGCACAGTGGTAACGAAATTTCGTGTATCGGTATCGTCATCAACGAGCAGGACTTGCAAACCCCTGAGGAGGTAGGATGAGGGGGATGAGGGGGATGAGGGGGATGAGGGGGATGAGGGGGATGAGGGGGATGAGGAGGATGAGGAGGATGAGGGGGATGAGGGGGATGGGGTGATACCTTGTGCGTGAGTCTTCCAATCCCATCTTCCCACGTCCCTATCTCTACTGACTTCCCCTAATTCCTTGCCCCCCCTCTCCCCCTCCTCTTCTGGGTTCTCTGTATCTACAAGCGGCAGCCTCACGGTAAAAGTTGCTCCCTGTCCTACTCCGGGGCTTTGAGCATAAACGCTTCCGCCATGCATTTCCACTAGATAACGTACAATTGCTAGTCCTAGTCCCAGCCCACCTTGGTTTCTGGTGATGCTGCCATCAGCTTGACGAAAGCGGTCAAAAACATGAGGAAGAAAATCTGGGCTGATGCCACTCCCTGTATCGCTCACCTGAAGCAGTACTGAGGAATTTTTCCCCTGGGAAGGTTGCCGTTCAGACAATTGACGTTGCTGAGTGCTAAGTTGTTCAAAGCTAGACTCAGGACTACTGACAGACAATCGCACCTCTACCTTTCCGCCTTGAGGTGTGAACTTGAGCGCATTATTCAATAAATTCCAAAGAATTTGCTGCAAACGGTTTGGATCGGCAAAAACGACAAAGCCAGAGTTAAGCGTGTCCTGTTGTGTGTGTGCTGTTGTCTGGTTATCCCCTGTATTGCTGGATTCAATGAGAAACTCAAGTTCAATATTTTTTGTCTGGGCTTCTAAGCGCACGCTATCTAAAACTGTTGGAACCAGAGATGTTAAGTTAACGGGACTTAGATTCAAATGCAGCTTGCCACGTATAATCCGCGAGACATCTAAAATATCGTCAATGAGTTGTGCCTGCAAATTAGCGTTGCGTTCCATTGTTTCCAAGGCGCGTTCAACGGCTTTTTCATCCAATTTTCGCTGGCGCAGCAGTCTCGCCCAACCCAGTATTGAAGTTAAGGGTGTGCGAAGTTCGTGGGAAAGGGTTGCTAAAAATTCATCCTTGAGGCGGTTTGCTGTTTCAGCTTCTTGTCGTGCTGTTTGTTCGCGGATGAAGTTGATGTGTTCTTCTTGTGCTTGTTTGCGCTCTGTGATATCTTCTATTGTGCCTACATAACCAATGACTTCGCCTTTATCTGAAAGCATCGGAGACGAAGACATATGAACCCAACGCTCAATGCCTGTAGGCGTGAGTATGCGAAACTCTCCTGTGTATTCCTGACCTTCAGCGGATACAGCATACCAATCGGCGATAACTCGTCCTCTGTCTTCTGGATGAATTCCTTGCGTCCACCCGTCGCCTAAACTCTCCTCAAGCGTCATTTCATAGATTGCTTGATAGCGAGGGTTAATATACGTGCATTTGCCTAATGTATCTGTGAGAAAAATGCCTACTGGCGAGCAAGCACTTAAAGAGCGAAACATCTCTTCACGCTTCCTGAGTTCCTTATTCATTGCTGCCAGTTGTGTCGCTTGTCGCTTCACCTCGACGGTTTTCTGGAACAGATCAACAAATGCCGCTACCTTGGATTTCAAAATTTCTGGATTAATGGGTTTGAAGAGGTAGTCTACAGCACCAATGGAATAACCTTTGAACACCATATTGTCGCTGGTGCTAAATGCTGTGAGAAAAATAATTGGCGTATGGCGCGATCGCTCTCGTTGTCGAATCAGGGTTGCTGTCTCGAACCCGTCCATATCTGGCATCTGCACATCGAGCAGAATCACAGCAAAATCCTGATTGAGCAAACATCGCAGTGCTTCTGCACCTGATGTCGCTCTGACCAAATTTTGACCCAGGCTCTCTAAAATTGCCTCCAGGGCTAACAAATTTTCTGGATGGTCATCTACCAGCAGAACGTTAACTTTCGGTTCAAATGACATTTTTATCTGTATGCTTTAGGAAATATATTAAGGCGTTTTCACGTCTTCCTATTGACTGTGACGCTTGCGCTTATTCTATTCCCACTATCTTAAGTCATAAATTTGTCTACTATTGATGGTTAGAGTTCAAAGCTTTCTTGTATGAAGAATTCACAAAGAACTTTATCAAAAATTACAAATTTTCACTAAAAACGGGGCGATCTCTGCTAAAGGTAGAATTTTTTCAGCCACACCACGGGCGATCGCCGCTTTTGGCATTGTCGGACAAGCTGCTGTTGAAGGTTCCTCTACCACAGTTCTGCCGCCGCGTGCCCTGATTTTTGCCATTCCTCCACTACCATCATGGTTGGCTCCTGTCAAGAGTACTCCAATCAATTTTTCGGCATAAGTATCTGCAGCGGTTTCAAATAGCACATCTATTGATGGTCGCGCATAAGTCACAGGAGCATCAGTAGATAAAGAAAAGCTAGGATAAGGAAGCAAGTCACTTCCCGCTTCTATCATCAAATGATAATCTGCTGGAGCTAAATATATGCAACCAGGCACAATTTCTTCTTTATCTTGTGGCTCTATGACAACCAAAGGACTATACTCCTGCAACATCATTCTCAATTTATCATCAGAAGATTTGTGACGGTGTTGGACAATTGCCACAGGTACTGGGAAGTTTTTGGGCAATCCGGCGAGTAAGACTTCAAGGGCTTGTAACCCTCCTAAGGATGCACCGACAACAACCAGTTGAAATGCCATTAGGAATGAGAAATTAGAATCAATTATAAATGATGAGATTTTATCATAATTTCTTGAGCATTCATCATTTTACCGAATCCGGCGGTAAAGCTTTTCTCCACCTTCTAACTCCTCATAGTCTTGCTCATGCGGGGTGAACTTAAGGGTTTCTTGGCGTCCCAAACCTAATATTCCAAACTTCACATGGCTTTCATAAAAAAGATTATGAACTCTGTGTTGTAAAGATTGATTAAAGTAAATTAAGACATTGCGACACAAAATAATATGAAATTCATTAAAAGAATTATCTGTCGCTAAATTATGTTGTGAGAAAATCATATTTTCTTTAAGATATGAAGAAAATATCGCATTATTATATGCTGCTGTGTAATACTCAGAAAAAGATTTTTTGCCACCTGCTTGTAAATAATTTTGAGTATAACCTTGCATCAAATTTAGTGGATAAATTCCAGTTTTTGCTTTTCGTAATACCATGTCATTGATATCAGTCGCATACAATCGGCAACGGTGGTAAAGCCCCTCTTCGTGTAGTAAAATTGCCATAGAATAAACTTCCTCACCCGTGGAACATCCAGCGTGCCAAATGCGAATAAAAGGATAAGTTCGTAAGAAGGGCACCACTTTTTTTCTAAATGTTAGAAAAAAGCTGGGATCACGAAACATGGTAGTGACGTTAACCGAAAGAGCGTACAAAAATCTCTCCATATATTCAGGGTGATGGAGAACTTTTTCTTGCAGTCCAGAAATACTGGTTAAACCTTCGGTTTGAATGACGTTCCAAATTCGCCGTTTGAGTGAAGCTAAGGCATAATTTCTAAAATCAAACCCGTAGTAACGATATATTCCTTCTAATAGCAATTTAATTTCAATGTCCTCGAGCTGCTCTCTAAGCATATAGATATCTATTTCATCATCGCAGTTGCCCAACCTTAACCTTTCGAGTTGCCCATCCCTTGTAACAAAGTATAGGTTTGCTGTCAAACGCAATTCCTCAAAAATTATGTTGCAAATAACTCCCAGTATACATTGACATTTAACACTTCTAGGATATACTTGCGCCATATTGTGAGGAGTGCAACTATGACAAATCAAAAGCTTGGGAGATTACTACCACTCGGTTTTATCAGTTTCTGTTTTTGCCTAGGCATTGGTATAGGATTATTCCTCCGCTTTGGGCAATTGCAACGAACAAATGCTGCTACGACATCTACAGATCTCAACGCAGATACAGATACAGTACCAGTTCAGTTCTCCATACCAGAGAACGCGTCTCCAGACACCATCACTGTTCAAGCCGTTGGAGATGTTATTCCTGGGACAAATTACCCTAACTACAGACTTCCAAGCGATCGCAATCAGCTTATACCAAATTCGGTGAGAGCATATCTGCAAAGAGCCGATCTTTTATTTGGTAACTTTGAGAGTAGCTTAACAAAATACCCCTACAGCTCCAAAGATATCAGCCAAGGACAAGTTTTTGCGTTTCGCTCCCCACCAAGCTACGCCCAGCTTTTTGCTGATGTTGGGTTTAAGGTGATGAATATTGCGAACAACCATGCACGGGACTTTGGTATGGTAGGGTTCCAAGACACAGTAAAGAATCTCAAGGGTGTTGGCATCGAAACATTAGGTCACAAAAATCAAATTCTCTTGTTACAAGTGAATAATGTTCCGGTTGCGATGATTGGGTTTGCCCCTTACGAATTTTATAATTCTATTCACGATTTAGAAACAGCCAAAGCATTGGTACAACAAGCCAAAACACAGGCAAGTATTGTGATTGTATCGATGCATGCAGGAGCTGAGGGAACAAGCGCACTGCGTGTTCAAGATAAAACTGAGTTTTTCTATGGCGAAAACCGAGGCAATTCTATCCAGTTTGCGCGGAACATGATTGATGCAGGCGCAGATTTAGTCATCGGACATGGTCCTCATGTTCCCAGAGCGCTTGAAATGTATAATGGAAAACTGATTGCTTATTCTTTAGGAAACTTTCTCGGATACCGAACTTTATCCACAACCGCCCAAACTGCCTACTCAATGATTTTAGAAGCCAAACTCAACTCCAACGGAGATTTGGTGTCGAGTAAAATTATCCCCGTTCACCTGAATCGTCAGGGAATTCCCCACATTGATCAGCGTTTCCGGACAGTGGGACTCTTGCGTTATTTAATTAGTCAAGATTTTCCCAACGATCAGGTCAAGATTAACAAAAAAGGTGAAATTGTCGTAGAAAATAGTAATTTAGTGGCGGATAAGGAATAAGGAACTAGGAAGTTTAAGAAGAATTTCGCGCAAAGGCGCTAAGGCGCTAAGAAGGATGTAGGGTGGGCACTGCACTCCAAGGCTTGAAAACGATGAAAGTCGTTTATGTTCAGTGCCCACCCTTATGTTATTGAGAATGGTGCAAGATGTCTGTTACGCTAAGCATTGGCGGTTTCTGTTTGACACTACGCCGCCGCCGCCGTTGCTGAACGTGAATTGCCGTTGTTAATTAATCCATAAAATTTTTGGTAGACAACGCCTTATCGCCTCTACTTGCACAAGGGCTTCGACAGGCAGCTTATGATGCAGTCCATGTCCGTGACTACGGAATGCAAGCAGCCTCAGATACAGAGGTATTCGCAACAGCAACACTAGATCACTAATTCAGTAATCAGGATTAAGTAGCAGACTGCTCAGTAGCGTGAGTCCCAAAGATCGAATTGGCGACGATCGCCAACTGGGCGCGGTTCTTGCAATCGAGCCGACTGAGCAAATGCGTCACATGAGTCTTTACTGTGCCTTCGGTGATAAATAACTGCACAGCAATTTCTCGATTTGTGCTTCCTTGAGCAATCAACTGCAATACCTCCTGCTCCCGCCGCGTCAGCTTCTCTAATTCTGACGAAGCAGTGGGTTTAGTGATGCCCAAAGGATTTTTCATCAATTTGTTCAACAACCCTGGAGCCAATTGAGCATAACCCAGACACGTTAGCCGAATTGCTTGCACTAACTCGTCTACGGGCATATCTTTGAGCAGATAGCCTTTAGCACCTGCTCGGATCGACTCGACAATATACTGGTCATCGTCAAACGTGCTGAGTACCAACACTTTCACATTAGGAAAACGTTCGCAGATCGTTCGTGTTGCGGCTCTCCCATCCATCAACGGCATTCGCAGATCCATTAGCACCAAATTAGGCTCAAGGGCTATGACCTGCTCAATCGCCATCTCGCCATTGCTGGCAATGCCAACTACTTGCAAATCTGGCTGTAACTCCAGCATTGTTTTCAGTCCTTGGCAAATCAGGCTTTGATCATCCACTATTAACACACGAATCATAATATTGACTAGTTAGATGGCACTTCTGATACGGTAGTTGTCAGAGGTACTTCCACCCCAATTTGACACCCCTTTCCCGGTTCTGTCTCCAGGAAAAACGTGCCCCCCAGTGCAGCAATTCGCTCCCGCATTCCTTGCAGTCCAAATCCTGTCCTAATGGAGTTACCCTGATCAAACCCACATCCATTATCTACAACACTCAGCCGCACGATTTCGGGCGTTATCTCCATTTTTACTGTCACCGCTGTTGCCTGAGCATACTTATAAATATTGGTCAGCGCTTCCTGAACAATTCGGTATAGTGCATTCACGATCACGGCCGAAACAGGCACACCGTCCTTGTGCCCTATTATCTGCATTTGCGTCTCAATGCCGCTTCCCTGCCGAAAATCATCGACTACAGAGGCGATCGTCTCTACAAGGGGCTGCTTTGGCGCATTATCTTCTCGTAATGCCCTCACCGATTTCCGCACCTCTTGCATGGCGGTCACACTCAGCTGTTGAGCTTGCCGCAAAAAGGGTTCAACCCGAACTGGCTCCTGCTGCCAGAGGATCACTGCCGTTTGCAGCTGCACATTTAGCGCCGTCAGTGCATGCCCTAAAGAATCATGAATATCACGGGCAATCCGATTGCGCTCCTGGACGGCAGCCAACTCTTCTGCCTGGAAAGCATACTGCCTCAGCTGCTGATGCGCGATCGCCAGATCCTTCTGCGCCTGACGTTCAGACAACAGTGTATTGACTAGCATGAACACCAGAAACAGCGCTAACCCAAACATCAGCGTTTCGGTAACCATATGCATCCACAGCTCCTCTTTCACCTGGGGTACAAGTGCTGTCATATTCAGCACGTAGCGGATCTGATGGACAAAAAACAGCATAAATGACAGCCCGCCAACTATCCAGCAACCAATTGTGCCAAATAAGAAGCAACTGCGAATAAACACAATCAGGTAGAGCGTGGGTAAAATGTGGAGATATCCCTGTGTTACTCCGTAAAAAATTAAGCAAATTTCGCCAAATGTGTAGAGGATTTTGACGGGCGATTTGCCCGTTGGGAGCACCCACCCCATAAGGCAAAGCAACACCAAAATGGAAATGTGCTCGAGGGGCGATCGCAGCCCAGCGGTCGCTTCCAATAGGGCGAAGGAACCACAGCTGGCAAGCATGGCCCACTCGGCATATATCAAAAACTGAAATGGATTGCGCTGGAATTTGAGAGAAGACAGCATAGAATCAACGCCACACAAAGATTTTCTTCAAAAATACTAGTTAATAGTTTCTTCCTGCTATGCCCCTTTCGTCGCTATTTGGCAATCATCTCAACGAAAGTCGTAGATTGGCTATTAAATTCGTTGAGATAAAAAATGAGACGTTCTTCAGACGCTTCCAGCAAGGGGAAACGCCTAAGATAAACTTGTTCTCGTTCAGGGACAGAAGAATTTAATGCCTTGTCGGTCTAATTTTACTTTTTACTCAGCAAGAAGTCTAAGCATCGGCTTTTGCAGTTTGCGTAGCATCTTGTAGAGAGAGTTCATACACCACTAAGTCCAAAAACTTTTGTTCCTAATAACAACCAAATTTTCAAGGATGAGAAATCCCATGAACAACAACAAGATTCAAACAGATGTACTAATAGTTGGTGGCGGACCTGTTGGTTTAGCGATGGCGGTGGAACTACGCTACCAAGGTATCGATTGCATTCTTATAGATCAGACTGATGGGGTAGTTAGTGATCCCAAAGTCAGTACAGTTGGACCCCGCTCAATGGAGTTTTGCCGCCGTTGGGGTATTGCTCAACAAATACGCAATGCTGGTTGGCCTAGCGACCATACTCTAGATATTGCCTGGGTAACATCTGTTGGTGGACACGAAATATACCGAGCCCACTTTCCCTCGTATGCCGAAGGTGTACTACCTGAGTACACACCAGAGCCAGAGCAGGTATGTCCCCAAAACTGGTTCGCTCCGGTATTCCTAAATTTCTTGGGAGTATATCCACACGGAGCAGTTCGGCTGATGTCTCGCTTAGATAGTTTTGAGCAGAAAGATTCAGGCATCATCGCCCATGTCACAAACCTAGAAACACAAAGCACAGAAGTCATCCACGCCCGATACATGGTAGCTTGCGATGGTGCTCGCAGTACGGTACGTAAGGCTTGTGGTGTTGATGCTCCTACCTTCCACCCTACCCAGGCGTTTCAGAGTGTTGTGTTCAAAGCACCTGAACTGGCAACTGTGATGGGAAAAAACCATGCAATGGTCTATTATTTGGTCAACCCAATTGTTCAGGAACCATTGCGAGCAGTAGACGGAGACTCACTGTATCGCTTAATTTTGAAGCCACGAGAAGACGGGAGTGTGCGTGACGCCTCTCTTGCCATCCGTGCCGCCATATCAATTGATACCCCTTTTGAGATTGTTTCCAACGTTCCATGGCGTCTCACCCACCGAGTAGCAGAGAGGTACCGAGTGGGAAATATCTTCTTCGTCGGTGACAGCGCTCATACACTTTCACCCTCTGGCGGTTTTGGAATGAACACTGGCATGGGTGATGTCCCTGATTTGGGTTGGAAACTAGCCGCCACGATAAAAGGCTGGGCTGGGAGCAACTTACTAGACACTTATGAAATTGAACGGCGTCCGATTGCAGTGCGAAACCTTGAGGCGGCAAACGCCAATTTGCAACGCACCCAGAAACGCGCCATCCCTCCAGTCATTATGAGTGACTCAAAAGAGGGCGAACAAATCCGCAAAGAGATGGCTGTTGGCATGGAGCGTAGTAATGTCAAGCGCGAGTTTGACGCGCCTGGAGTTCACTTCGGGTTCCGCTATGAGTCCCCTGCCATCATCTCTGACGGTACACCTCCTAGCGATGACCCCTTTGAGTGGCAACAAAATAGTTACCCTGGCAATCGGGCACCCCATGCTTGGTTGGAACCTGGAAAATCTACTTTGGATTTGTTTGGTCGTTCTTTTGTACTAATGTGCTTTCACTCAACGCAGGGAGTGGAAACATTAACAAAGATTTGTCAGGAAAAAGGAGTGCCTTTGATGATTGAGCACATCAATAAGCCTGAAATTGCCAAGCTTTATGAGCGTGCTTATGTCTTAGTACGACCTGATGGACACGTAGCTTGGAGAGGTGACACTCTGCCTGTTGACTCAGAGGCGCTAATTGACCGAGTTAGAGGGGCTTTTCATGAGAATTCGTCCCAGTCATCTTCCAAATCGCAGACACTCAGCTCAATAAAGTCCAGAACACTAGAGAGTCGTGTTTCATAAACTCAAACACCCGCAGGTTACCTTTAAAAACCTGTGGTGTGGGAGTCCTATTTGAGTTGTGAAAATTCACATAAAGGTCAAAGATTTCACACATACGATTATTGATCAAGACATTGAAGCTGTGGAATCCCAAAAACCACTACGTCTACCTTTGGATTTACAAGCGGAGTATCATCTGCCGAGCGTAGACGCGTAGCGGCTTGTCGTCAGACATCGCTTTTCGTTATTTTCCGTAAGTGGTTCAAAAAGAAGGGTGTCACTTTCGGCACTATATAGATTTGTCAGAGAGTACTGCAGAGTTTGTAGTCAGTACATAGCGTACTTATATAAGGGCTGTGTTTAGCCACGTTCGTTGTTTGTAAATTCTTAAACAACAATCTGAAGTTGAATTAGTAAAAAGCCCTCAGAAAGGGCCAGGAGGTATCTATGGTTACAGAAAAACGCGATGCTATTGAGCAATTTCAAGAGGAAGAAGGAACATACCAATGGACAAAGCAGTGGTATCCTATAGCTGTTGTAGACTTTCTAGACTCTTCTCGTCCCCATGCAATGCAGTTACTGGGTAAGGAGATTGTCCTGTGGCGTGATGGTTCCGGCAAATGGCGTTGCTTTGAAGATGCTTGTCCCCACCGATTAGCACCTTTTTCTGAAGGTCGCGTGGAATCTGATGGTACGCTTTTATGTTCTTACCATGCTTGGCGCTTTAATGGAGATGGCAACTGCGTCAGCATTCCCCAGTCGAAAGATGAGCAGACAGAGGCAAAGCATTGCTCAAATCCCAAGTCGTGTGCTATTGCCTATCCAACGCAGGAACGCCAGGGGTTATTGTGGGTATGGGCAGAGTCTGGTGACAATGCACAGCTAGAGAGTGAATTGCGGACACCGCGACTCATTCCAGAACTTGAGAATTACTCAGAGAAGGAAGTACAGTTGTTTGAGAATGTACGCGACCTTCCCTATGGATGGGACATTTTCATGGAAAATGTCATGGACCCCGCTCATGTGCCTGTCGCACACCACGGTATTATTGGCAACCGATATAAAGATGCCAAATACTTCGACATGATTCGCGTTCGTGATATGTCTACCGAGGAAGGATTCTCCTTTGAAGTTACGCCCACTGCTCCGAATATTGAGCAATGGGTTTACGATTTTCAACCACCTTGTCACTTGAGAATTACCTCAACCTTCAAGGATGGCACGAAACTGATCGTCGGTTTATATATTACTCCGAGCCGCCCTGGATGGTGTCGCCATATTCAATCCCAGGTATTAATCAAAAATGAGGCGGGTAAGACTGCGGGGGGTTTAGGATTCTTTGGGCTAAAGATACCTGTTTGGTTGGGTCATGTGCTCAGTTCCAAGTTCCTGCATCAAGATTTGGTTTTCCTACATTACCAGGAGAAAATTGTAGCCCAACGCAAAACGGGTAAATGGCAGGAAGTTGTTTATACACCCAATCCCCAAGATAAGATGGTAATTGTCTTTCGTAAATGGTGGGAAACGCGAGCCTCTAAAGGCATTCCGTGGGCTTCGGGATGTAGTACTCAACTCCCTCCTGCCGAGCGAGATAAGCAGAAGCTGTTTGATGTATGGACAACCCACACTCAACACTGTAAAGTCTGTCAGGATGCGCTGAAAAATATTAATCGGCTGACTGTGCTGGCGTATGTAGCTGCTGTTGTATGTTTTAGTCTGGGCGTTCTTGTGGATTCGCACGCTATAGCCATCAAGGCAGGGGTTGCGACTGTCGAGCAAACAACCACATCGTTTTTCACATATTTTCCGACTGTAGGCTTTTGGTGGGCGTTTGCAGGTACGATTGCATTTGCAACAGTCGGATATTTGCTGAAAAAATTCAGTCGCCTTTTCTATGTGTACGAGTTTGAACACGCTCGCAATGACTGATTGACCGAATAATTATTAATTCGTAATTCAAGGTTACAAGCCCCCAATGCGCGGTCATGGAGAAGAAAAGAAGCACAAGCTAATTATTCAAGCCCCCGGATTCATCCTTTGGGGCCTTCCATTTTGAATTTCTCCGGAATGCGAATTTTGAATTCCCCGAACGCGAGTGCGTGCCCGTGCCTCCTTTGGAGGTCGCACGGTACAGGTGCAGCCGTGCCGTAAGTCCTGCGGAGGCTTGTGCCAACAAAGTTAATACGGTTCGGATAAGATCCCCCCGCCTGCGGCACTCTAAAAAGGGGGTAAATGGGTTAAGATAGCCCCGCAATTTATCCTCACGTAGGCTTTTTACAACTAGACAGATTTGTAGAAACAAACATACGATGGCATTCACCCAATCGCTTATCTTGAATCTAGAACTATTGAATATCCTCAAAACTCATGAAATTCACAAAGCATCACTGTTAACCCAAATCAAATGGCTGGTGTTCCTTGTATCAAAGGGTTACGGATTCCTGTAGCTACTGTGGTGGGAATGTTTGCCGAGGGGATGCGAGAGGATGAAATTTTGCAAGCCTTCCCAGATTTGGAATTGGAAGATATTAGAGAGGCTTTACACTACGCCGCAGCCGCCGTTGCTGAACGTGAATTGCCATTGTTAATTAACCCATGAAATTTTTGGTAGACAATGCCTTATCGCCTCTAATTGCACAAGGGCTTCGACAGGCAGGTTATGATGCAGTCCATGTCCGTGACTACAGAATGCAAGCAGCGTCAAACACAGAGGTATTCGCAACAGCCGCAGCCGACACGGATTTTGGCACTTTGTTAGCACAGCGAAAGGAAAGCAAGCCATCGGTGATTTTGTTCCGTCACAGTAGGGAACGCCGTCCCGAGAGACAGCTAGCAATTTTATTGGCAAATCTGGTTTCTGTTCAAGAAGCGTTACAACAGGTAGTGTAGTTATTCTAGAGCAAAGTCGCATTCGCATTCGTGCATTGCCGATTAGTGCCACTGAGGAATAGACTATGTTATTGGGTTAGAAAACGAACACTCTACTGTAACCTTCAAGTTACTCTTAGCAGTGCCTTTTGTGACATAGGGAATGCCTGCTTCTCCACCCAGTTCGATGCCGAATTCTAAAGTAACTTTGTTTACGCCAGGGATTGGAAGTTGTTTAAATGCATTCAAGCTACAAACAGTGTAAGCACGAATTGTGGTTTGAATGATCTGAAAATTTTGCACCATTTGCTTTCGCACAGCCTCAGGACTCATTCCCTTGTAAGTCAGTGCTTCTTCCTCTTCGTCTGCGGGTTCTTCGGTGATGACTAAGGGAACGTTTACGTCGTCCGTAGCTTCAATGTAGATAATTGTGTTGTCATCTAGCTGGATGGGTGTGAGTTTGGTCATAGCAGGAATTGCTAATTTAAAAGCAATCTAGAGATTATAACAATAACTCAGTATGTATATTTGGAAATATTATTTGGGATGTTGTATCCGTTCAGTGAAAACTCTGTAAACCTGGAGCAAAGCTGTCTTTTATGAGTCGGGACGCTTTAGTAGTTGGGATTAATACCTATAGTTATGAGCGATTAAGTAATTTGACAGCACCTGCACAGGATGCAGAGGCGATCGCCACTCTTTTACAAGATTACGGCGAATTTAACGTCAAGCGCCTACCCGGTGTCAAGGATAAGCAGAATAACACAATTCGGGTTGGTCAAAAAACCCAAGTTTCCTTAACTCAGCTAGAAGAGGCGATAGTCCAACTGTTTAAGCCAGAAGGCAAAAATATTCCAGATACTGCGCTTCTGTATTTTTCCGGTCATGGACTGCGTAAAAATAAAGGAATTCAGGAAGGCTTTCTGGCTACCAGCGATGTAAACCCTGATTTGGGAAACTGGGGGATTCGCTTAAAATGGCTGCGCGAACTCATGCAAGAAAGTCCAATCAGACAGCAGATTATCTGGTTGGATTGCTGTTACAGTGGTGAGTTACTGGATTTTGCCGAAGCAGATCCGGGCGATAGGGGGAAAGGACGGGATAGGTGCTTCATAGCTGCTTCAAGAGAGTTTGAGGTCGCTTATGAGACGATTAGTAGCAATCATAGTGTGCTGACGGACGCTTTGTTGCAAGCACTTGACCCCAAACGCAATTCCGGCATATGGGTAACAAATTACACTATAATTGATGTTCTCAATCAACGTTTACAAGCATTCCCTCAGCGTCCCCTATTTGCTAACTCCGGTGGTGCAATTAACTTGACACGCACTTGGCAAGCACCTCCAGTAGAGGAAAGCCATGCAATTGAAACGTCTATTTGCCCTTATCGAGGTTTGGCTTACTTCGACTGGAAAGAGGAAGATGCTAAGTATTTCTATGGAAGGGAAGCACTCACTGACCAACTCTTAGAAAAAGTGCGAGCTGGGAATTTCCTAGCGGTGCTAGGAGCATCAGGAAGTGGCAAGTCGAGCGTCGTTAGGGCAGGATTACTTTATCAGCTTACCCTGGGGCGGCGGTTGTCTGGCAGTGATACTTGGCGAATCAGGATTTTTCAACCGGGTGACCATCCCCTCAAAACTTTAACAGTTGCCTTTCTGGATTCGGGGTTATCAGATATTGAGCGGGCATCCCAGTTAGCAAAAGCTGAGGAATTGATTGCTAAGGGAGCGGTTGGTTTAGGGCAACTGATTAACGCTGCTAACACCAAGCGGGTGGTACTGGTGGCGGATCAATTTGAGGAAGCCTTTACCCTGTGCAAAGACATCACAGAACGACAGCAGTTTTTTGAGTGCCTGTTGGGTGCTTTGGAGAGGACAGGCGATAAACTCTGTTTGGTGCTAACGATGCGGGCGGATTTTTTTGGCAAGTGTGCAGAGCAAGAGTATAGCGGACTGGCACAGCAGATTCAGCAAAACCTGGTGACAGTTACACCTATGAACTCAGAAGAGTTAAAACGGGCAATAGAGATACCAGCAAAGCTAGTAGAACTGAAAATTGAACCGCAACTGGTAAGTCAAATGTTGGCAGATGTGGAAAATGCTCCGGGGAGTTTGCCCCTGTTGCAGTACACCTTGACGGAATTATGGAAGCAGCGTACCGATAATTGTTTGCGCGTCAACATCTACGCTCAACTTGGTGGCGTGATGGGGACGCTACGTAAACGTGCGACAGAGGTGTATAATTCATTTCCTGAACAGCAACAGGCAACAGTCCGGTATATTTTTCTGTCTCTAACGCAGTTGGGAGAAGGAACGGAAGACACGCGCAGGCGGATATTAAAACAAGATTTAGTAAATGCACGCTATCCAGAGGAACTAATTAATGAAGTGGTTCAGAGATTAGCAGATGAAAAGCTCATCGTTACCACTGAGATGGTCGCGAAGAGGGGAGAAACTCAGCGAGTTGCGGTGGTCGATGTTGCCCATGAAGCTTTGATTCGTCATTGGTCGTTATTACGGGAATGGCTTGATGAAAATCGAGAGATCCTCAGACAAAAGCGAAAAATAGAGGTAGCAGCACAAGAGTGGCTAGATAAGGGGAAAAGAAAAGATTACCTTTTTCCAGGATTACGCTTGGCAGAAGCAAAGGATTTTCAAGAAAAACACGCTGATAGCTTTCCTCTGTCAAGTTTGGCGGAAGAATTCCTCTTTGAAAGTGAGATTAATCCTAGTAAAGCGAGTATTCAGAAAATACATATACAGGATTCTGATTTAATCAATTCTATATTTAATGAAGTTCAGATAAACTCATTTCACTTTTCCACAGGAAGTTTCACTGGAGTCACATTTGCTAATACTAATATTAATAGTGCTTATTTTGATGAAGTTGACTTAACAAGAGTAAATTTTATCAACACTAATTTTATTAATACTCATATCGAAAAATCTGACTTAACAGGGATAACGCTAATCGGAAGTAAATTAATCAGAGCGTATATCGAGCAGGGCGAGCAGGCATTTCAGAATAGTGAAGTAAATTTAAGTGGATGCGACCTTAGGAATGTAAATCTAAGTGGATGTCATCTTTGTGGCAGCATCCTCACTCAGGCTAATCTTTCAAACGCAAACCTTTGTGAAATCAATTTGATTGGAACCGACCTCAGTAGTAGTGATCTCAGTAAAGTTAATCTCAACAAGGCTAATTTGAGTGGAGCAAACCTCAGCCAAGTCAATTTAAGTGGAGCTAATCTTAGTGATTCTAACCTTTGCGGTGCAAATCTTGATGATTCTAACCTCAGCACTGCAAACTTCAGTGGAGCGAAACTCATAGGTGCCAAATTCAATGGTGCAAATCTTCAGTTTTCTGAACTTAATGATGCTGATATCATGGCTTGTGATTTCAACGGTGCGATAAATTTAACTACCAGGCAAATTAAAGTTGCGAAGAATTGGCAGTACGCACAATACGATGAGGATTTTCGCAAAGAGTTAGGCTTAGCGTCAGATACAGAGTGATGGGATGGTTGGATGATGGAGAAATGGGATCGCCCTAATACTGCTTTTTGGGAAAGGCGATCGCCTTTATACTGCTTTGAGGAAATGCGATCGCCCTTGGCGGGGCTTTGCCCATCGCAATGCCAAAATAGCTATGTCACAATTGAGGAAGAACTATTTTACCAACTGTTGAACAAGGCTTTGCCTGTATCAGAGTCTGCCAGATGTTGTCGAACTACTATCGAGACATCCAACTATTCCGTTTTAATGACAGAACAGGAGAGATATACATTCTGGCTGTTGAAAACATTCAAATTCAAATAGCACGCGACGGAAACTGGAGGTTTGTCAATGAAACCTGATTTTGAAAAAATGTCTTGGGCAGAACTGAGAGCATATGTGCTTGCACATCGAGATGATTTGGATGCGCTTGAGGCTTTATTTAATCGCCGTAGTCCTGATTCCGAAGCAACTTGGTATAACTTTCCCTACACCGAAGAAGGACAGCGACAAATGGAGGAGGTTTTCCGACGCAAGATTAATGGAGAACTTTGAAACCTAGGTTTAGCGCGATCGCCAACCATGTCTACTGTTGTCCACGCAAAAAGTTTCTTAACCACCTAATCGCCTCACTTGTCGTCTGCTCACTTGCAATTTGCAGACATTGCTGCACAATTTCTGAAACATTAGGGTATGTGCTACTTTCTGCAAGTACGTAACTCTCGCCCTGCAATCTATAAACTAGTAACTGGTTATTCTTTAGCAGCCAAACCTCTGGCACTTGATAGGGTAAATAATCATTGATATCTGTATAACTAGTGACATCTATTTCAATAACCAAATCAGGGGGAGGATCGTTCTGCCAGTCGATGCGATTCTTGCCTTGAACTTTTTGCCAATTCTCAATGTAAAAGCAATAGTCAGGTTCAATGCCGCTGACTTCGCTCAAGCTCATAGTAATGGGTGTAAATGAGTCGTATAGTTCCGTTTTACATAGTCAAATATAGGCAGACTACTACACACGGGTTTAAGCAACTCCACTTTTAGCATTTACACGCTTGAATAGCAGAGTTATTTGCCTTGGATGTACTACCAGACACCCCCTATCCCTCCACAATTAGTTAGTTGATTTGGGATTACTTTTAGTTTTAGATTAAGGTCGGCTTAATCTTTTTTGAGGTAGTTCAATTAGAACGCTCTAGTTTAGAGTAGCATTTTTTTTGTAAATATAAGGCTATATTAGACTAGATTTTTAGTAAATTTTTATCATACTCGGTTTAAGTGGTCAAGCAGAGTTATCACTACCAATGCAACTAAACTTGCCTTTTTCCCATGCCCAGGTAAAGGAGCCATCAAGAAAATCTCATTATGTCGGTATTTGATGCGAGGTACAGCGCGATCGCCCAACTGTAAGAGCAGCCTTTGGTAGTCTTGCCAGTTTCCCAAGAGTTTCAAGACAGCGCCAGGAGGCAACTCGATTCTTTCTGGTGTAATTACAGTGTTCATGTAGACCTGATCGCCTCTAGTATCTTATGCTTTAACAGCCAAAGTTTCTCGACTCAACACTTGATTTAACTTACCGCTGCGATAACCTTCTAAATCTAATGTGACGTAGAGAAAACCAAATTCTTGAAAAGCGGAAACGACAGATGGCAAATCAATCTTCAGCACAAACTCTTTGATTTGTTCTGGTGGTAATTCAATTCGTGCTGTCTCTCCTTCGGAACGCACGCGCAAATTCTGATAACCTAACTTTCGTAAGAAAATTTCTGCCCTACCAACTCGTTGCAGCTTGGCTACGGTAATCTCTTCGCCGTAGGGAAAGCGTGAACTCAGACAAGGTTGTGCGGGTTTATCCCACCAAGGTAAACCAAGTTCTTTAGAAATTTGGCGGACTTCAGCTTTGGTGATTCCAACTTCTGCTAAAGGCGATCGCGCACCTCTTTCTTTTGCCGCTTGAATTCCTGGGCGATAATCATGTAAGTCATCAGCATTCACTCCATCCACTACGTATGGATAACCCAATTTGATAGCCAAGGGTTTGAGAGTGTCGTGCAGTTCACTTTTACAAAAGTAACAGCGGTTTACAGGGTTGGAGGTATAATTGGGGTTTTCCATTTCGTGGGTTTGAATGATTTGATGAGGAATCCCAATCGTTGCTGCTTGAAGCGAGGCGTCTTCCAACTCTTCTGGTAATAGTGAGGGAGAAACAGCTGTCACAGCCAAAGCGCGATCGCCCAGAATATCATAAGCTATCTTGGCGACCAAAGTACTATCCACTCCACCAGAGTAGGCGATCATTGCCTGCTCCATTTCTACAAATAATGCTTTTAGTTGCTCAAGTTTTTCTGTTAGCATCATTTCCAATCTTGCCGAAACGGCATAGCACCCCATGAATTCCATTTTAGAGGGGCAATCAAGGAATTAGATAATTACTGAAAACCAAGTAAAGATTTATGAATGCACAATTTGCTCAATTAATAGTTAACGGTATTGCTGTGGGGAGCATTATTGCTTTAGCAGCAGTTGGACTTACGCTTATCAATGGAATTTTACGGTTATCTAACTTTGCTCACGGTGACTTTGTGACATTGGGGGCTTATCTAACGCTGCTGGTTAATACCTTTGGTGTCAATATTTGGCTGTCTATGGTAGTGGCTGCAATAGGAACGGTAGCAGCAATGCTGTTGTCTGAAAAGTTACTCTGGTCGCGGATGCGCTCTATCCGTGCGACTTCCACCACTTTTATTATTATCTCTATCGGGCTTGCCTTATTCCTTCGCAATGGCATTATCCTCATCTGGGGCGGTAGTAACAAAACTTATAATTTACCTGTCACCCCTGCTATGGATATTTTGGGCGTGAAAGTCCCGCAAAATCAGTTGTTGGTTTTGTTTCTAGCAGTATTAGCAATTGTGGTACTGCACTACCTTTTGCAAAACACCAAAATTGGTAAGGCAATGCGAGCAGTTGCTGATGATTTGGATTTAGCTAGGGTTTCTGGTATCAATGTAGACAGAGTTGTCCTTTGGACTTGGGTGATTGCCGGTACTTTGACATCTTTAGGTGGCAGTATGTACGGCTTGTTGACAGCTGTGCGACCAAATATGGGTTGGTTCTTAATTTTACCTTTATTTGCCTCAATCATTTTGGGAGGAATTGGCAACCCCTACGGTGCGATCGTAGCGGCTTTTATCATTGGTATTGCCCAGGAAGCCAGCACTCCTTTGCTGGGTTCTCAGTACAAACAAGGTGTAGCGCTGTTACTTATGATTTTGGTGCTCCTTGTTCGTCCCAAAGGTTTGTTCAGAAGCACAATTTGAGCAACACCAGAACACAGGGATTGGGAATTGTTAGTCGTTAGTCAAATTTACAACTAACTACTAACCAGTCCCCACTCCCCAAGTGTGACATCAAAATGGCAATTATGGATTAATCAAATGGAAGTAAATCGCTGCCACCAGGATGTTGCCTGCTAGTAGAAGAAGGCTAATTGCAGTGCGAAAGGTATAAGGAGGCTTAGCTCCGGTTTTGGCAACATCTGTGCCAATTTTTTTGTCAGCAGGTGCGAACTTGGCTTCAGTAGTCATTCTGTTCTCTCCTATTTTAAAGACTTATTAACAAATACCAAAGAGCCGTCATATATAGCCAGATTCTTTAAGAATATTTTTGAGGATTTTGCACGCAACTGGGCAAAAATAAACAAAATGTAGTACCAAGCCGCTTTTAGGCGGGTGTAGGGTCTGATGAATTCCTACCCCTGCACCCTAAGGCATACACCCCCTTAGTCCTCAACTCCTGCGTGATAGGAACTGCGAACGAGAGGACCAGAACGGACATGGCTAAATCCCATTTCCCGTGCTATTGTGCCTAACTCATCGAATTCTTCTGGTGTCCAGTATTTTTGGACGGGCAAATGTTCCAAGGAAGGACGCATATACTGACCAATTGTGATGCGATCGCACTCCACCTTGCGCAGATCCGCCATTGTTTCAATGACTTCCTCAACTGTTTCCCCATGTCCCAGCATCAGACCTGACTTGGTGGGAATGGAAGAATCGATTTCTTTGACAACTTGCAGGACAAAGAGCGAGCGATCGTACTTCGCTCCCCGGCGCACTGGTCCTTGTAAGCGCCGCACTGTCTCAATATTGTGATTGTAACAAGCTGGTTTCGCCTGCACAACCTCATGTATACGCTCGCGTTGACCTTGCTCTCCTGCACCCGCACCACCCCAAAAATCTGGTGTCAACACCTCAATTTGAGTTTCTGGGCTAAACTGGCGGATTGTTTCCATTGTCTTGACAAAATGACCTGCACCTTTATCTGGCAAGTCATCTCGTGCCACAGAAGTCAGCACAACATAACGTAATCCTAAAAGCTGCACGGCTTGTGCCACCTTTTGCGGTTCCTCAACGTCAAGAGGCATGGGCGCATGACCTTTATCTACTTGACAAAAAGCGCAAGACCTGGTGCAAGTAGCGCCCATGAGTAAGAAAGTTGCTGTTTTTTGGGAGTAGCACTCCCCCCGGTTGGGACAACGTCCTTCTTCGCAAATTGTATGAATTTGGCGCTGCTTGATAATACGTTGTACTGTAGAAAGTTCGCTGGCTTTGCCAATTGGGCGACGCAACCACCTTGGCATTGCCGTAATTTCAGACTTAAGTTGTTCCTGTTGTGAAGAAGTCATTTATCTTTCAAATCTTGCCTTAAATATCACCATGACATAAATTCAGCAGCTGAAGTTGGACAGAATACATCAAATACTGTCATTTCTCCTGGCAATTACTCTCCCCCAATTAAAAGAAACATTGAGTATAGTGGGAGAATTCTTGAGCTTACGTGGCGAAACTACCAAGTCAACCTAAAGTTTTTATTAGAGCAAACAGTCGTGGCAAGTCACAAAATTTTAGTTATCGATGACACTACAGTTGTCAGGGTAAAAGTACGAGAAATGTTGCCACCCGGCAACTTCGAGGTATTGGAAGCAAAAGATGGTGTAGAAGGATTGAATTTAATCCGTCAGGAAAAATTTAGCCTGATCATGCTGGATTTCCTACTACCTAAAATGAGTGGTTGGGAAGTTTTTCAGCAGATTCAATCCCAACCAACTCTCAGGAAAATCCCCCTAGTTATTATCTCTGGTCGTAAAGAAGAGGTGACGGAGAAAATACCAGAACCCTTTGAATATTTTGAATTTCTCGCAAAGCCTTTTGACCAAAAGCAACTTATTGACGCAATTAAGTCAGCAATGACAAAGGCTAAACAGCCGCGCCAAGAACCTACTCAACTCTTAGCAGCAGCTGCAAATAGTGCAATAGTAGCCACCTCTGGTGCTGAAGGAGCATCAGCTGCTGAGATTCAGGTATTAAATCAGAAAGTTGCTAAAATGCAGGCAGAAATAGATAGTTTGAAGAAACAGTTAGCTCAGGTCATCACCTTTATTAAACAGAAAATCACATAAGTAGATAAGTAGAAACAAACAGAACTACATTAAGAAATCTAAAAACGCCGCAAACCCTTGCCAATGAACGCTACTTGCCGGACTCGGGGGGAACCACGGCACATCCTTCAAGTCGGGCGTTGCCCGCCCAACGGAGTGCCTCCCCAAAGGCGCTGTGGCTCTATCATGACAGTTTGACGAGTTAACTTTATTTATCGGACCTGACTTGAAAATAGAACTCAGAACTCAGAACTCAGAATGCAGAAGAAAGAATAAATTTTCATCTGTTCTGGTGTACGCAGTTCATGATGGCTACTTAGTAGAAGCTAGACAAAATTTACTATCACACCCTGCATACAGTGTTATAATGAAGCATTGGGATAATGTTCGTCGTGTTTAACGATATTTTTATTTATCCAACACTTTTTTTGGCAATCTTTTTTTATTTTTCTATTTAAAAATATCCGTAATCACCTAGGTTTCTAGTTTCGAGACTGCACAGAGTCACTGAAAGTAAGTGAATAAGAATATATATATTAATATTATATTTTGAGTATATCTTCATAGGTGGTATATAGCAATCCCAAATCATAAGCCCTACGGGCTGCCGTAGGCTACGTAAAATTCCCTCTTTTCTTGGCGCTCTAGCCTACGGCACGCCGTGCGTCTAAGGCTCAGGAGCGGTTGATAAATTTTACAACTCAAATAAAACTCATATATCTAATAAATCTAAGTCATGAAACTCTCTGTAATTTTAAGTATCTTCATTTAGATATCAGAAATTTTTTAATTTAGTAAAAGCTTAGAATATACTGACTTGCCTGTATCAAAAAATTACTACTTAGGACAGATGCCAATTTAGGCATCGCTATAAACATAATTTGAAGGTATGGAAAAAATACTCATAAAATATAGCAATTGAAGAAAATTTATGAAATGAATTTCCAATATTAATCTCAGCTTACTGAAGCTTTCCCTGAAAGAGCCGTAAACGACTCTGTTCTCACTTGAAAACGACCATTAAAAAGAGCGAAACCGAACTGTTTTGCCCTTTTTTGTTCCTCAATCGCTTATAGGAAATTTTGTGGTTCGTGTAGCGAGTTATTATGCAAATAAAAATTGATAATTGAATCAGCAAAAATGTAAACTCATAAATGAAAAACAATGATTTTCATAGAAAAATATAATTTGAGTAGGGAATAATACTCCTGCTAATCTAGAAATAATCTTAAAGTCATTGACCGAGGCAAACTTTGAAGTTGCTACTGCTATAAATGGTGAAGCAGCTAGTTCTGACAAATACTATTGATGCTTTAAGAAGAGCTCAGTTATCAGAACAAAGAACACAGAACCGGGCATCCCCATAAATAAATGCGCGGGGATTGAATTGGACGATCTGTATCCCTCACGGGACGCTTTGCGCTCAGTTTGCACTCGTAGGAAACCCTCCCTCACGAGGTGCTCCTCCTTGCAACTTCTCTCTTTTTCAAAGCGCCTACTCGATGAAAAAAAATCTTTTTCATATGTCATAAATAAATAATGGTGCAAGTATCTTGCTATTCAATTGTAAGTTACTAGCTGAGGAGTTGTAAGTACTTTGTTCGGTTAACAAAGCAAATTATTAGCTGTTCTAATGCATTTGAATAAAAAACACTAAAATGATCTGGTTTCATCACAAATTCTTTATAAATAAGGAATTGGATTGAAAGAATGTTTGACTTACAGAAAATGACTTTGAGAGATATGTCAGAATGCGGTTTAGCTATTCGACACTTAAGCGATAAAGCTAACAGTATGGAAGATGTAAGTCGGATAATTATTGAGTATTTATATAATGATATAATTGATATAAAAAATGGTGAAAAAACCTGTGTGCTTGTCCGTTTTTTTAAAACTCATTCTTATGGAGAACTACCACTTGATTTACAAGAAGATGCTCGTTTAAGATTAGGTAATATCACAGTTCCTGATAGTCTTAAATGCTTAACTTTATTGGCAAGTGCTGGGGAAGTAGCAGAATGGAACTCGCGGCACAAATCTGTAGAACATAAGGCAATTCCCCTAAAGAGCGAAGAGGCGATCGCTCGCATCCCAATGATTTCCCAACTCATCCAGCAACTCGGGTTAAATCCTGGTACTGTGGTGCAACCAGATCCTAATTTAATCACTGATTTAGAACAGCGGATGTATAACGTTTTTTACGTCCCTGATGCTTTGGGTAGTCCTTACATTCCCTCACAAAGCTCATTTGTGATTCCGTTTAAGGTCAAGTCTGTGGTAGGGTTTGGGGGATTATTGCCTTCAGGGAATATGTTTGCCGTTCTCATGTTTTTGAAGGTTGCAATTTCTCGGACAACTGTTGATTTATTGCGTCCACTTGCATTAAACGTTAAAATGGCAATCCTCCCCTTTGATAGTGGTAGGATTTTCAGCACTGATAGCCAATACGTTGCGAATGAGAACACAAAGATAACTCCTCAAGATGAAACTATTGCACGTCTCAACTCGCAAATTGCCACATTAACTCAATTGTTGGATGTTTCCGAGCAATCTACAAAAACTCAATCTGACCGCCTTGAAAAAGCTATTACCCATCTTCAGAAAACTTTAGATAAGCTGCAAAAAACTCAAATTCAACTCATTCATACTGAAAAAATGTCCAGTTTGGGACAGTTAGTTGCTGGTATTGCTCATGAAATTAACAACCCGATCAACTTTATTCATGGCAATGTCTACCATGCGTTAGGGTATACGCAAGATTTGCTGAAATTAGTGCGACTCTATCAACAATATTATCCAAATCCTCCACAAGAAATTCAAGAAGTCATCGATTCAATTGAACTCGACTTTTTGAGCCAGGACTTGAATAAAATCTTTAATTCTATGACAATAGGAACAGAGCGAATTAAGGAAATTGTTCAGTCACTGCGAACCTTCTCTCGTGTTGAGCATGCAGTAGAAAAAAAGGTTGATATTCACACAGCTATAGACAGTACCTTAATGATTTTGGAACACCGATTGCAAGCAACGGACAAGTATCCAAAAATCAAAGTTATCAAAGAATACGGTCAACTTCCTTTACTTGATTGCTATTTTGGTCAACTTAACCAAGTATTTATGAATATCATTGCCAATGCCATTGATGCGCTGCAAGAAGGAATAGCGAATAAGAATAACCAATTTGCAATCCCTACAATTCACATTCGCACTCAAGTACTCAATGACAAATGGGTAATTATTAGTATTGCTGATAATGGTCCTGGAATAAATGGGGAAGTATGCTCAAAATTATTTGACCCCTTTTTTACCACCAAACCTGTGGGTAAAGGCACTGGAATAGGGCTATCAATAAGTCATCAAATTGTAGTTGAAAAACATGGGGGAGAGCTTAGCTGTCACTCCATTCCAGGACAAGGCGCAGAATTTCTCATTAAAATTCCTTTAAGAAGAACGCAGAACGCAGAACACAGTTGGGTATCGCCATAAATAAATTCAGGGAATTTGATAAGGACGCTAGAACAAGTAAAAAGAACCAAGTAAAAAGTAAAAAAAAAGAAGAATTCAGTATTTATTTTAAATTTTAAATTTAAACTTTTAACTTGTTTGAGGGGCTTGCATCCTTTTATTAACGTGAGTTCGACGAAGTCAAAGCAGACCTCACCCCAAACCCCTCTCCTAGGAGGAGAGGGGCTTCAAACCCTGATTCTAATGTTGCTCGTCCCTCTCCTTTTAGGAGAGGGAGGTTGGGAGGGTGAGGTTTGTCGAACTCACGTTTTATTATTCTGACTACTGAGTCCCTAATCTATGGTCTTTTTTCGGTCAATGCAGATGGCTGGTAGTTGCGCTTGTGCGCAGCTACCAACACATGACTAACTTACTCGTTGTTCATTGCACTCACTTGAGTGGTCACAACCGTTGTCGGTTGCAAAATTGCGGTATGAGCGATGGAATTGTTAGCCAGTGTAAATAACGGATTTGACAAAATCCCAGCGATGGAAGTGGCGATTAATGTCGCTACCAACCCCACCTGCAAAGGTCTATACCCAGGCAAATTCCAACTCACTTCTGGATAATTCTTCACCACGTCGGACATTTCATGAGGTTCTTTCACCACCATCATCCTAACCACACGGATGTAGTAGTAGATCGAGACGACCGTGGTTACTAACCCCAGCAAGACTAACCCATATTCTCCAGCCTGCCAACCAGCCCAGAACAAGTAAATCTTACCGAAAAATCCAGCAAGTGGCGGAATACCGCCTAAGGACAGCAGGGAAATGCTTAAACCCAGTGTCAGAAGCGGGTCTTTCTGGTACAAACCAGAGTATTCCACAATCTGGTCAGTTCCTGTGCGCAGCGAGAACAGAATCACGCAGGTAAAGCCGCACAGGTTCATGAACAGGTAGACCAGCAGGTAGAAGATCATGCTGGCATATCCTGCTTGTGTCCCAGCAACTAAGCCAATCATCACGAACCCGGCTTGACCGATGGAAGAATAAGCCAGCATCCGTTTCATGCTGGTTTGGGCAAGAGCGACTACGTTACCCAACACCATACTTAGGACAGCGAGGGCGGTGAAGACAAACTTCCATTCGTCAGCAACCAAGGGGAAGGCTGTTGTCAGCAAGCGAATGGCTAAGGCAAATCCAGCTGCTTTGGAACCGACTGATAAAAAGGCAATCACAGGAGTGGGTGCGCCTTCATAAACGTCTGGTGTCCACTGGTGGAATGGTGCAGCGGAGATTTTGAAACCAATACCTGCAACCACAAAAACCAGAGCAATGACCAAACCTAGAGATTGACCAAAACCAGATATGGCAATTCCATTGGCGATCGCACTCAGTTCAGTCTCTCCACCCGATAAACCGTACAGCAGCGAAGCTCCATACAAAAACACTGCTGTACTCGAAGCGCCAATCAACAGGTATTTCAGCGCCGCTTCGTTAGAGCGGGGGTCACGCTTGGTGTAACCTGTGAGCAAATAAGAGGAGATACTCAGGGTTTCTAGAGAGATGAAAATCATCACCAACTCTCCAGCCCCTGATAGAAACATTCCTCCCAGGGTCGCAGTTAGCAAAATTGCTATGAATTCCGCTAAAGCGGTACCACTTTGTTCGACGTAGCGAATCGACATCAAAATGGTGACAATGGCAGATAAGGCAACAATACCGCGAAAGACGATACTCAGGTCATCACCATTAAAGGCACCGCCAAAGGAGATGGGGTTTGTATTCTCCCATTCAAAGTACAGGGCGACGATAGAAGCGAATAAACCTGCAATTGCTAGATATCCAATCCAGCGCGAGGATGTCCGCCCTAAAATCAAATCAACAATTAAAACCCCCAAGAGGGTGACAATCACAATCCCCTCAGGCACAATCGTTCCAGCATTCAACTGGGATGCAAGATTAGCAAAATCCATGAGCTGTATAGGTTCTGGCTATCACACATTCAGGTCTAACTGTGTTCATTCTATTGTCTTTTACCCACTGCGATTTAAAAGCCAAAATAAAACTCGCTAAAAGTTGTTCTCATACAATGAAGCAGATCGGTTCTTTACCGATCTGCTTGCATACAATACTCCAGAAACAGTTCTTTGATGAACTGCTATCTCTGTAGCATATTAAGTTTCGTGCCTGCAAATGCTTCTTGTGCCTTTTGGCAATAGCTCTGAAGCTTGATTGATCAATAACTTCAAGCCTTAATAGCGTCTACTAGAATATCCACCTGCGTTGCTTCTGCCGCCCCAGTTACCGCTGCCAGAGCGACTACTTTTTTCCTCCCGTGGTCTTGCTTTATTGACTTTCATAACACGACCCATCCACTCAGCACCGTCTAGAGCATTAATGGCAGCATTTTCTGCGGCTTCTGATTCCATTTCTACGAAACCAAAGCCACGCGCACGTCCTGTTTCCCGGTCTGTGGGTAGTTGAACTCGCGTTACAGTACCATACTCAGAAAATACTTTGGTGAGGTCGTCCTGTGTGACGCTGTAGGACAGGTTACCTACGTAAATTGACATGAAACTCTCCAGAATCCTATATACAAGAGACATCTATCCGGAGAGCCGCTTGCAGTTATTGATAATAACAAGGTCAGAATCGCCGAATTTTCTTCTCCAAATTTATCCTAACACAACTTTTCTTAAAGAAAGGTTAAATCTGTCCTTGGGACTTGATTTTTATAAAATGTATCACTACTTACTATATTTTTTCACCCATCTATGAATTTTTAAAATATTTCTTAGGGAAGATGACTTTTCTAAATTCTTGTAATATTAACTTTCATGTTGAGCTTACTCCGATATAGCAAGGATAGGGAAACCAGTATTAACTTATTTTAAATTTGAAAATAAAATAAAGAAAATAAGGTTGGTAGATACAATTTTCAAAGAGCAATTCCCCAATTCACCCAACCAATTACCTTCGGCGCGTGATTTCATATTAGGTAGAATACACAAGGCGTAAATATATGCCGCGCCCTTACAAGTCATTTTTAATCAGGAAATAGGCTCAACACCGACATTAGACTCTATTTTTTATAGAGTGCATGACTGCCCGAAATCTAAAATGAAGTGTCACGCTGTTGGAGATAGCAGTGCGTTGCGGCGCAGATAATTAGGTAATTTCTACTGTTAACAAATAAAATGCGCATAACGCAGCCTAGAAACAGCCTCTGACTTTTGAAAAGTATTTGTGTTTTGTATTTTTCTCCCTCTTGGCGTATTTTTTTAACAACTTAACAAAAGAAACGGCTTTCCTTCCCACCTTAGGAGGGATGGGGAGGAAAGCCGCTAGCCATATCTTGGGGCATAAGGGCATCGAGCATGGGTATTGCTCGCGTTTGAGTCTGCAACATAGCGCCAACCTTGCGGCTCGTATTCGCGCTCTCATTCGTACTATCCACCTAGCCTAAAAACTAGAAATGCAGTTATGCTCTTGGTGAGCAAGCTTTGTTTATGGTGAAAGCACCCCGCATCACTGAGACTGTTAAGTTTGATTTAATTTTGGGATAGCCAACAAAAATTTGGATGTGATGAAACTGTGTAACGATGCAAGCAGGTGGGAACCCAGGGAAGACAAGGGAACTTCCTCGTGTCCTGTTGCTCCCAATAACACAAACCGTAACAATCAGCCAAACTGAAATCACAGAAAAAATTTCTGTATTCACCTTGAGGGGGATGAGTGAAAACTGTAGTCGTCAATTATGCCCTAGATAAGCTAAAGATTGAAATAACTAGAAATTCACAACAAGCTGCTGCTAGCTTTCCCTCTGGGAGGGACTTGCGCCATTGTGGGCGGTTTGTGTCAGGATGAAATCACATGTTCCCTAGCGTGAGGTTTTAGCTTGACCGATGCGCTTTTAATGATTTCAATTGAGTGTTTAGCTTAGCAGCTATTCTTTTTTTTTGAAATTTCCATGTCAACTCTCGTCATCGTCGAATCTCCGACCAAAGCTCGTACCATTCGCAACTACCTGCCACAAGGCTTTCGGGTGGAAGCGTCAATGGGTCATGTGCGTGACCTTCCCCAGTCTGCTAGTGAAATTCCCGCGACTGTCAAGGGAGAGAAATGGGCGCAGCTGGGGGTAAATGTAGAGGCCGACTTTGAACCGCTATATGTCGTCCCTAAAGATAAAAAGAAAATTGTCACTCAGCTTAAAGACGCCCTTAAAGAAGCAGATGAACTGATCCTGGCAACGGACGAAGACCGGGAAGGTGAAAGCATTAGTTGGCATTTACACCAGTTGCTCAAGCCAAAAGTTCCAACAAAGCGGATGGTGTTTCACGAAATTACTTCTGACGCCATCAAAAAAGCTTTGAATAACTGCCGCAACATCGATGAACAGTTAGTTCGTGCCCAAGAAACGCGGCGGATTTTGGATAGACTTGTGGGCTACACCCTGTCTCCTTTGCTGTGGAAAAAAATCGCCTGGGGATTATCTGCCGGGCGCGTGCAGTCGGTTGCAGTGCGGGTCTTAGTCATCCGGGAACGTCAACGTCGTGCTTTCCGCCAAGGTTCATACTGGGATTTGAAAGCAACGTTGACCCCGCCTGATTCTCCTAAGCAGTCATTCGCTTCCCAACTGGTCACACTGGGAGGCACAAGGATAGCAAATGGTGGTGATTTTGACGCCGCTACAGGGCAAATTGCCAGCGATCGCAATGTGGTTCTGCTCAATCAGGAGCAAGCAGAAGCGCTCAAGGAACGGCTTACAGGGAAAACCTGGAAAGTCACAGACCTAGACGAACGCCCTGTCACGCGCAAACCCGCACCACCTTTTACCACCTCGACCCTGCAACAGGAATCTAACCGTAAACTGCGCCTTAGCGCACGGGACACGATGCGAATTGCCCAGAATTTGTACGAACAAGGGTACATTACCTATATGCGTACAGATTCGGTGCATTTGTCCGATCAGGCGATCGTCGCCGCCCGTGACTGTGTAGAAAAACTTTACGGCAAAAATTACCTTAGCCCCCAACCAAGGCAATACACCACCAAATCCAAAGGCGCACAAGAAGCACACGAAGCCATTCGCCCAGCAGGTAGCACCTTCCGCACTCCCCAAGAAACTGGTTTAGGCGGTCGGGAACTACAACTGTACGACCTGATTTGGAAGCGTACCGTCGCCAGCCAAATGGCAGACTCTCGCCAAACTCAAATCACCATGCAGTTGCAAGTGGAAGATGCTGGTTTTCGCTCTTCTGGCAAACGGATTGACTTTCCAGGGTACTTACGCGCCTATGTGGAAGGTTCCGACGACCCAGAAGCGGCGCTGGAAGACCAGGAAGTCATCTTGCCTAACTTAAAAGTGGGCGATAGTCCCAACTGTTCCAATTTAGAAGCAGTTGGTCACGAAACCCAACCTCCGGCAAGATACACCGAAGCAACTTTGGTGAAAACCTTAGAAAGCGAAGGTATTGGACGTCCCAGCACCTACGCCAGCATCATTGGCACGATTATTGACAAGGGTTACGCCCAATTGACGAATAATGCCCTTGTGCCCACCTTCACTGCCTTTGCTGTCACGGAACTCTTGGAAAAACACTTCCCCGACGTGGTTGATCCCAGCTTTACCTCCAAAATGGAGCAAACTCTGGATGACATTTCCACAGGTGAGGCTAAGTGGCTACCCTATCTTAAGGAATTCTATTTGGGAGACAAAGGTTTAGAAACCCTAGTCAAGGAACAGGAAAACCAAATTGATGCCAATGTTGCCCGGACAGTGGAACTGGAAAACCTAGATGCCAAAGTCCGTATTGGGAAATATGGTGCTTATTTGGAAAAAGAGAATGGTGACGGTGTTGTCACCGCCTCGATTCCCAAAGACCTGACTCCTGCTGACCTTGATCCCCAAAAGGTAGAAACGCTGCTGCGGCAAAAAACCGAAGGTCCGGAACAGCTCGGTCGTCATCCCGAAACTGGCGAACCGATTTATGTGCTTATTGGTCCTTACGGTCCTTATGTCCAGTTGGGTGACAAAACCGAGGAAAACCCTAAACCCAAACAAGCTTCCTTACCTAAAGGTGTAACGCCAGAAAACGTCACCCTTGAGCAAGCTGTTGGTCTTTTGTCACTACCCCGAAAACTAGGGGTTCATCCAACCACAGGTGCTGAAATCCAAGCGAATTTGGGACGCTTTGGACCTTACGTTGTTCATAACCAAAGTGGTGAAAAAGACTACCGTTCTCTGAAAGCGACTGATAATGTATTGACAATTTCTTTAGAACGTGCTTTGGAATTGTTGTCTGAACCGAAAAAGGGACGCAGTACCAACAGCAAGTCTAAGGCGGCTGTACGAGAATTAGGTCCTCACCCCGAAGACGGCGAACCAGTCAATATCTACAATGGTCCCTACGGACCTTACATTAAGCACGGCAAAACGAATGCCAAAATGCCAGAAGGAGTATCTGTGGAAGATATGACCCTTGCTTCAGCGCTAGAGTCGCTGGCATCCAAAGCATCAACAGCAAAATCTACTCGCAAAACAACGGGTAAATCCACGAGTTCTAACTCTAAATCAACGACCAAGTCGTCAAGCACCACTGCCAAAAAAAAATGACAAAAAAGGCTAGTTAAGCTGAAAAGTTCACAGTCAATAGTCTATGAGCATCTAATCTTGACTATTAACTATGAACTTTTTATACAAAAAACGCGACCCAGCAATTGAAGCAGAAAGCCCAAGCCTGATATACCCCGCTTGGGATAAGATGATGAGTCACTGCACGCTCAAAGTGCTGTGACTCTTTGCTAAAATCAAATAAGCCCTAAAGCGGATTTGTAAAAAGCCAAACGGTATAGTCGCCAGTTGAAAGCGAGAACCTAAAGGCTTTCCTCAGCCCAAGAATGCCACCGCCTAAAAGGCAGTGGGAGTGTCAAACCCATCAAAAACCCTCATTGGTAGGATGCAGTCTCATATCTGGTGATGTGATACTCTAAAATGTAGGAGAGATAACACCGAATTTTAAAAATTCACGAAGTGTGTAAACTATCCTATTTTGAAGCTAGAGGTGCATAAATACTCTGCTTTGTCCGTAAATGATAATAAACATCTTTGAAAGTATTTCAGGAGCGGTCAGTTCAATGGACTATATAGAAAAGGTGCTAGAAAAGCTTAAGGACTTGGCACGCAAGCTAATAGAAGCCCTTTTGGGACCAGAGGCTGAACAGGAGCCGGAACTCATTCCGATTCCTGTAGATGATCGTTCACGCCGTCGTTAAGAAGCATTTGTGCTGGAGTTGACGTTGGAACCCAACCGCGTTCTGGTGCTGCATGGACCAAACCTGAATTTGCTGGGACTGCGAGAACCAGGAATATATGGATCGCTGACATTGGCTGAAATTAATCGCGCTTTAGAGGAAGAAGGAAAAAAACTACAGGCGAAGGTATTTCCATTACAGTCAAATCATGAAGGCGTTCTGGTAGATGCTATTCATGAAGCACTAGGGCAACATCAAGGAATTTTAATCAATCCAGGGGCATACACTCACACAAGTGTAGCGTTACGAGATGCGATCGCTGCTGTTAACTTGCCTACAGTAGAAGTGCATTTGAGTAACATTCACCGCCGGGAAGAGTTCCGCCATCATTCGTATATAGCCCCAGTCGCAATTGGGCAGATCAGTGGTTTTGGGGCACAAAGTTATTTACTAGGCTTGCAGGCGTTGGTGCATCATTTACGGAACTTATGAATGATGAATGATGAATTATGAATGCAAATAAGGTGAAGCAAGCGTGCTGTTGGCGGAAGCTTACCCGTAGGGCATAAGCAGATTTCCTACGCTTCGGCAACTGGCATACCCGAAGGGTCATAATTGATCATTCACAATTCATGATTATTGCAATATGCGCTACTCTCTTGGAAGCCGGTTTAAAGGCACAATACTCGGGGCACTTCTTGGAGAAAACACAGCTTCTAGTCGTAGAAATCAGTTACAGGGTGCAGGGACGTTGAAAATCACATCTTTGCACTGGAGTGATATGGCTATTGAGTGTGCTTCCAGTTTGATTTCTTTGGGTAGATTTGACCAACAAGATTGGCAAAAAGCAAAGCAACAAGAATTGACGAACTTAGAAAATAGCTATGGGGCTATTCTTGCCACATTGCCTGTGGCGCTATTTTTTCACGAAAATCCGATTAAACTAAGACACAACTTACTGCTGGCGGCTGAAATTTGGCAGAATCAGCCGATTGTGCGGGATGGAATACTCGCAGTAGGCTATGCGATCGCTCAATCGCTGACGGAAAAACTCACTCGAGCAAGCCTCATTTCTCAGACTATCTCCTTTGTTGGAGAAACATCGACAGACTTGCCACAACAATTATTAAAAGTTAATAATTTGTTAGAAGACGGTGCCGGGTTAGAAAGGGTACAAGCCGAATTCAGTAAGGAAGGAAAGTTAAGCCACTCTATTGCTGTGGCTTTTTACTGTTTTCTGAGTACCATAGAGGACTTTCGGCTTTCAGTTTTGCGAGCTATTCACAATAGTCATCGTTCACAAGAAATAAGTGCAATTACTGGTGCTTTATCAGGAGCATACAATAGTGTAGTAGGTATTCCCATCACTTGGCAGGTTATGCTTGTACAAGCAAACTCAACAGAAGGTCAAGTAAGCTCATCTCGTCGGATGGTAGAATTAGCTGAAGCACTTGTAGCTGTGTGGTCAGGAGTGTATGACCTGGCTTTGCGTCCAGTGATGGTCACTGAAGAAGGAAGTGCAATTGCACCACATCTTGTGTCCTTACAAGCAACAGCAGCTCCTCGCGTCATTAAGTCACGCTAATAGTCTTTAGAGTCAATAAAGGCGCTTGTGCAAAACATGACAGACTACAAAACCATTCTTCTCTACCTAAGTCAATTGTAATCCTAATATCCAAAAGGAAACCTGAAATCAAAATCTATAGGTAGCTATTGTGGCAAATTGGCTTCAAGTATATTCCCGCTTCGGATTGTCTTGTTTTAAGCTATCAGAGTAAACAACTGCGGTCATAGGTGATGAAAACGCAGCAATTTTTTCAGTCCTTGACCCAGAAATTGACTTTCTGGCGGCGAGAGTATAAAGTGCTACACCGTCAAATGCATTTATTAAAAACAAGTGGGAAAGACGGATACCCAATAGCAAGAGCGTCAAGCTCAATGACACAATCGGTCAAAGATAAAAAAAATGGTATTTATCGAGTAGGTTCGCGCTGGGTGAAAGCAAAGCGTTACCCTGTTGTTTTCGCGATCGCAGTTGTCTTGTTGACAGGGGTCATGGGGCAAAAGTTATATAACCAACCCCAGTTGCAGGTGGGGACTTTTGCGCCACAGACGATCAGAGCACCAGCCACTGCGAGAATCGAGAATAAGAAAAAAACAGAGGAAAAGCGCAAAGCCGCAACTCAAAACTTCCTACCAGTGCTAATGATAGATGCGCAAATCAATGCAGAAATTAAGGAAAATTTACAACAGATGCTGCAAGAAGGTAACGAAATTCGTAGCTCTGTAGGGTCTTTTCCTTTTTTTGACACTTTCATTCTCTCCGTCTCTACTCAGCGTTACTTGCGTTCCTGTTCCGATGCGGAATGGCAAGCACTGCTGTTAGCTGTAGAAAATGGTAAGCACAAATCAGGAGTTTTGGCTCAAAAGCAGACAAGTCAAAGAGGACAGATAAAGCGGATAACTCCCTCATCTCCCTCATCTCCCTCATCTCCCTCATCTCCCTCATCTCCCTCATCTCCCCATCTTCCCGTCTCAGTTTCTACGTCTAACCCACTCAACACGTTAGACTCAAAATCAAATGATTTGTTCCAAAACATAGACTTTGCACAAGCAGTAGCGGAATTAGAAACTTACCACCTCACAACTTCCATTTCAAACTTGTCTTCACTGATCGCTCAAATCATAAAAATACGGCAGGGATACAAAGAAGCCAAGACTAAACTGGCAGATCTGGTGAGTGCCAAACCAGAAACAGTGTACGATGAAGCTTCGCTACTTAATTTGTCAGATGAGGAGTGGGCGAAAACACAGATGGGAATTCAGCTTTCTTTAGCGCGGATTCTCACCCAAGGTGTTTCACCGGGGCTACCGCAAAGCATCCTACGAAATGCACTCAACCTACATGTGCAGACTTTAGTACCAAAAGACGCCGAACCCTTAGCAACCAAACTTTTGTTAGCCGTACTCAAGCCAAATCTTAAGAAAGATGAATTACGAACGCAACTCATAGCTGCAAAGGCTGCTGCTCAGGTAGAACCCGTAATCATCACTGTACAAAAAGGTGAGGTGATTGTCCGCCAGGGACAAAAGATTACTGCATGGAACTTTGATGTACTAGAGCATTACCACCTGATTCAGCGCGAAGTTCATTGGCTGGGATTGATACAGTTAGGAGGTGCTGTTACTGGGTGTGTAATTATTTTTGCGGTAGTAGAACGGCGAATTAAGTGCCGATTGCGGCAAAGCGATCGCCTGTTGGTCTTGCTGCTCACCCTAAGCGTACCACTAGTACTGATGATGGGTACACCGTATACGACCTGGAGTGCCGTTGGTTTGTTGTTGGGTAGCTTCTACGGACCAACTCTCGGCGTGACTGTGATCGGGCTGCTGTCGCTGCTGCTACCCATAAGTTTAGAGATGAGTAAAATTGCCCTTTTAGCTGGTGCAGCAGGGGGAGTTTTGGGGAGTTACGTAGCACAGCGCTTGCGATCGCGCGAGGAACTCGCACTTTTGAGTGTTGCCATTGCCTTTACAGAAGGTGGTGTTTACCTGATCATCAAGCTCCTGATCAGTGCAGCATTGGGTCTTCCTATATACTACATCCTACTACAAGAAGCTGCATTATTTGCTTTATCCGGTTTAGTATGGAGTATCGTGGCGATGGGGTTGAGTCCTTACCTGGAAAAACTATTTGATTTAGTCACCCCAATTCGCTTAGCAGAACTGGCAAACCCTAACCGCCCCTTATTGAAAAGACTTGCTACTGAAACACCTGGAACCTTTCAGCATACCCTGCTTGTGGCAACTCTTGCCGAAGCAGCTGCCAAACAACTAGGATGCAACGTCGAACTTGTCAGAGCAGGTGCATTGTACCACGATATTGGTAAAATGCACGACCCAATGTCATTTATTGAAAATCAAATGGGGCAACCAAATAAACACGATACAGAAATTAAAGACCCTTGGAAGAGTGCACAAATCATCAAAAAGCACGTCAGTGAAGGGTTGGTGATGGCACGGAGGCACAGTTTGCCTTCCTCAATTCAAGCTTTCATTCCAGAGCATCAGGGAACAATGCAAATTGCCTATTTCTATCACCAAGCACAGCAAATGGCACAAGCAGATCCAAGTATAAAAGTTAGGGAGGCAGATTTTAGCTACGATGGTCCAATTCCCCAGTCACGAGAAACCGGAATAGTCATGTTGGCAGATACCTGCGAAGCGGCGCTGCGATCGCTTCGAGACGCCACTCCAGAAAAAGCTTTAGCAATGCTGAACAATATCCTTCGTGCCAGATGGCAAGACAATCAACTGGTAGATTCTGGGTTAACACGAGAGGAGATGAGCCAAATTGCTGAAATTTTCCTGCAAGTTTGGCAGCAATTCCATCACAAGCGCATTGCTTATCCAAAGTCAACAGTAAATAATAAGTAGCTTTTTATAGCTGCTACCAGCTATGTCCAATCACGAACCTCCCCAGCATTTACACTTGTTAGAAAGCTTTGAGGCAGGATGGAATAGCTTGCACCTCATTTATGAGGTAGAACCCGCCGACGAAATACCTGAAACTCAGTTTGCTCAGCATCTTATTATCATCGCTCTTGATGATTTTCGTGGCAGCTATACGCTGAACGGACGTTGGCAGCATATAGATTATACCAAGGGTGATATTGGCATTTTCCCAGCGAGCCAACCCTTCCCCAAGGCACAGGTTGATCGCGAAGTCCCAATCATCGATTTGTTTGTTGAAAGGGCAACGCTTATCGGTGCTGCTCACGAATGTGTGAATGCAGACCAAATCGAACTTGTGCCGCAGTTGAAGTTACGCGATCCGTTGATTTCGCACATGGGTTTGGCACTCTTAGCTGAGCTAGAAGCAGGAGGCGCAGACAGTCGGCTATACGCAGAGTCAATGGCAACAGCACTCTCCGTGCATTTACTACGGCGATACTCGTCACGCCAACAGCAGTTAAAGGAGTATACTGGGGGATTACCTAAATATAAGCTCAGGCAAGTGGTCAGCTACATCCATGAAAATTTAGACCAAAACTTGACCTTAGCTGAACTAAGTGCCGTAGTGCAGATGAGTCCGCATTATTTTGCAAGTTTATTTAAACAATCCACCGGACTGACTCCTCATCAGTATGTGATCAAAAGCCGAATTGAGAAAGCAAAACAGTTGTTGGTTAGGCGAGATTTGACACTTGTAGAAATCTGTCAGGAAGTTGGCTTTGAAAGTCAGAGCCATTTCACAAGGGTCTTTCGTCAATATACCAAAACAACACCAAAGGTCTATAGGGACAGGCTTTAACAGTTACCAGTTATCAGTTATCAGTTATCAGTTATCAGTTATCAGTTATCAGTTATCAGTTTCATCCTCCGGGAGAAACACCACACCAAGAACACAGAAAGCTTTGGTGTCAGTACAACCACACCATCGCAGCCGTCACTGTTCACTGTTTTAAAGTTTAAAGGAAGATTAGGACATTTTTCGGAAGAATAGGCAAGACAGCCCCAGACGGCGATCGCTAAACTTGGTAGCTATCAGCAATAACAACAGACGCTTTCCAGTCATTCAATCAAAATTTTGATTCCGAGAAAGTGTCAATTCTTGTATGGAATTTTAAAGGAGTAGCAAATATGAGAGAGACTCGACATCCTCTACAAGGATGGCGCATTGTTGGTTTGTCAGTGCTGGCGATTGGCGCAATGGTTGGTGTCATCTGGCTTGTTCATGGAATTGATGAGCAAGGGATGCGGATGGCAATTCGAGCAACTGCTCGTACCTCATGTGTCCTGTTTCTTTGTGCGTTTGTGGCTTCAACACTTCACAGAATTTGGTCAACGCCTCTAACAGCGTGGCTTTTGAAAAATCGCCGCTACCTAGGGCTATCTTTTGCGGTGTCTCATACTTATCATGCGATCGCGATTCTCGGCTTATGGTTTGTCACCTCTGGATCTGCCCTCAAATTTGACCCTTTGGGAACATTAGGCTATATTTTCCTCATTGCCATGACTGTGACCTCGTTTAAGCGCCCAGCCGCCTGGATAGGTCAACCTGCCTGGAAGATTTTGCACAGTACCGGAATGCATTATTTCTGGCTGGGTTTTACGCTGGAATTCAGTCTGAGGATTTCCCAGTCAATGTTCATCTATTTGCCGCTTTCGATTTTGCTAGTTGTAGCAATGATGCTTCGCCTAGTTGCTCCCAGAATGCAGAGGAAGTTAGCCAGTTAGAAACTCAGTGTGCTAGCTTTTTTTACAGTATCAAGGAGGCTAGCTGAACAGTGAAGTACGTGTGCGTGTTTTGCGGTTCTAGTATGGGTGTACAACCAGCTTACCAACAAGCGGCTCTTGCAATGGGCGAAGCGCTAGCGCGACGGAAGTTGGGTTTGGTGTATGGGGGTGGCAATGTTGGGCTAATGGGTACAATTGCTGATGCCACCTTAGCAGCTGGTGGTGAGGTCATTGGAGTGATTCCAGATTTTATGGTGGCAAAGGAAATTGCTCACACTGGACTGACACAACTTCATATTGTCAACTCGATGCACGAACGTAAAACTATGATGGCGCAACTGTCCGATGCTTTTGTGGCACTTCCTGGAGGCTACGGAACGCTGGAGGAGTTTTGCGAAGTCCTGACTTGGGCACAATTGGGGTTACATCAAAAGCCTTTTGGTCTGCTTAATATCAATGGCTACTATAGCCCACTACTGAAATTTTTTGACCAGGCTGTCACTGAAGAATTTTTACGTCCTATCAATCGCTCTCTGGTATTGGAAGCAGCCGAACCAGAAAATTTACTTGATTTATTGGCGAATTATCAACCTCAATACGTTGATAAGTGGATAAGGAAAGAGGTTACGCCCTGATAGATAAACCAACATTGAAAGACAATACGGTTCAGTTAAGGTTGATGTGTAAAAAATCACCTGTGTAGAGACGCGCCATGGCGAGCCAGCGCTGCAGGAGGGTCTCCCGACCTAGGCGACTGGCGTCGCGTCTCTACATCGTGTTCCTAATAAGGGTTCTGGTCTTATCTAAACCGTATTGCATTAAAAGAATAATTTCATTGTAGGCAGAAGCGGTTAATGACCGACGGCAACAGAGCAATGTGGCAGCTGCAACATCTATTTTGGCTAGTTTAGTATTAGATCAAGGGTTGATTCAAACAATATTGCGCCAAGATGTTATGAAGGAATCCGTGATGTATTAAGAAATCAAGGCTGAAGGTCGCGCCGAAGGGCTTCAAGAGGGTATTAGGCGAGTTGCTGTGAATTTGCTAAAAAGCGGAATGTCTGTGGAAGAGGTAGTAAAAGTGACCATTTTTTGAATTCAAAATTCGCTCATTCACGCGTTCAAAATTTAAGAAAAAATTTTGAATTGACAGTTGGAATACAAGCCCCTGGCTTTAGCCATGGAAAACAAAAAAAGCGTAGCATCCTTGCTTCAAGCCCCTAGCTTTAGTCATGGGGTATTATTTTTGAATTTTGAATTTTGAATTTTGAATTGTTTTGACTGGGTTATCTGTTGAACAGGTACATTCGTTGCAACAACAGACAGAGTGAGCTAGTAAGAAGGCGTATTTGAATTGAATTGCGTACCCTGGAAAAGCCAAGGTACGAGTTTATAACGATTGACTAAACAACAAAAACGTTACTTGCACCAATCCCACAATAAAGCCTAAAACACCACCTAAATTGACAATTGCCTGCAATTCATTTTTGACAATTCCCTCAATTGCCGCTTCTAAATCAGCAGGTGAAGTTGATTTGACGCGGTCAACAATCACTTGATCAATTGCCAAAATTGGAATTACCTGAGTCACAATTGCTTCTAAGTCTCTTTCCAAATAACGCTCTAAAACAAGAGCCAATTCTTTGCTGACGACTTCCAGCGAACTAGTTACAACGGGTGACGTGCTGAGGCGATTCACCAGCAACATGGCAGTATTCTCCCAGTCAACGGAGCCACTTAATCCTTGGAGTAAATCGCTACCGCGTGTTTGCAGGTAATGACGGACGCTTTCGCGTGTCGTCTTTCGCAATTGCCGTACTGTGCCTATTGGTAAATTTTGTAAAGATAAACTTAGCAGAAATCGCTTGATGCGATCGCGCACCTGCAATTCTTGCGTCAATTCCTGCAAGCGCGCATTGGTAGCGTCTTTTTCATCCAAACAATAAGTCCGCAGCCGGCTCAAAGCATTGCGTAAGCCCAATATATTAGCGACCACCCAATAGGTACCGCTGGTTTTTTCCCGAAAACTTTCGTCAATAGTTTGAATCGTGCGATCCGTCAAAAAGTCAATGATTGCTTGTCGCAGCACATCCGGCGGTACAACGACTTGTAGCAGCCACTCAGCAAGGCGACCAGCTTGTTCCTCAGTCAGTTGAAAATCCAGTAATATTTGGTCAAAAATTTGATTGACCTGCGCCTCTAAGAAGTCTTCTCGCCGCGCTAAAACCTTCAAAAGACGAGGTAAGGATTCCCCTAACAAATCCCGCAATATTCCTGACAAAATCTTGGCAGTTTTCTGCTCTTTATCGGATTTTAATTGGTCAATTGCCAGTCGCAATATCCAGAGAATTGCTCCTTGCACCCGTTCGGTTTGCAACAATCGCCGCGCCAGTTTTTGCAACTCCTCTGGTGTCAGCAGCGACCCCATGATTGTATCTGAGACATTCTTGGCAAGCCGTTCCTGATTACGTGGAATCAATCCAGGTGTAAAAGGTACTCTTCGTCCGCTGATGTAAATTGCGCGGTAGGGACGAAATAACATTTTGATGGCTATATCGTTAGTGAAATAGCCAATAACTCCACCCACTATCGGGGGAGACACATAAAGCCAAAGGTGAGACCAATCCATCGTTTGGGATTAGGGATTAGGGATTAGGGATTAGGGATTAGGATTTTCCCAGTCCCTAGTCCCTAGTCCCTAGTGCCCGACATAAAATTTAAAATTTCGTTATCACTAACACTCCCATCATACCGTTCGCAATGGGGTAATGTGTTGCTGCTGCAAAACCAACTTGACGAGCTATCTCTACTTGCTCATTTCCTGTGGGAAAGCGGTCTAAGCTGGGACTAATGTAGGCGTATTCTTCCTTTAGTCCTAGGTTATTGGCAATTGGAACGACAAGATTGTCCAGATACCACTGCTGAAAGGCGCGGAGTTGGGGATTGCTGGGACGATGAAAGTCCAAAATCGCAGCTTTAGCACCCGCTTTCAAAACGCGGTGTAACTCTTTCAAACTACGCGTAATATCTGTTACATTTCTTAAACCATAGCCCATTGTTGCAGCATCAAATTGATTATCCTCAAAAGGTAAGGAAAGAACGTCAGCTTCCACCCAAGTAATGTTAGGTTGGAGATACTGAGTTTGACAACGTTTCTTGGCAATTTCTAGTAATTGTGAAGAAAAATCTACTGCATACACCTGTCCGTTTCTTCCTACACGTCGTGCTAACCGAAAAGATAAGTCTCCGCTACCGCAACACAAATCAAGACTTGTATCTCCCGGTTTAGCTGCACTCCATTTGACTGTCATTTCCTTCCATACATGGTGTTGTCCTAAACTCAGCCAATCATTTAACTGGTCATAAACAGGAGCAATGCGGTTAAAAATAGTACGAATGTTATCAGTCATTAGTTATGAGTGATTAGTTTTTGTCATTTGTCATTTGTGGGAACTCACCGGTTCCCTCTGGGGATTAGGGGCAGGGTATTTTTTTACAAGTGTTGATCCGGACTTGATATGACTATCTATTTTGTCGGTTGATAGTAACGAGTGCAAGTAAGCACGATCGCCTCGGTGAAGAGTGGATCTTGAGCCAGCCAGTTTTCTACTGTTTTTTTGTTGAAAACGGATAAATCGGCTTCACAATAGAATACTGAAAGCCCATCTGTACTTGAAGAGTCAGGTGCGGGAGGATTCATAATACAATAAGACTTGCTGCATAAGTATTAACCGCCTTCTGAAGCTCGAACCCTGGATTATGACTGACCTACCACCCAATGCTCAAAATTCTGATAATAACGATGTGGCACCAGAGTTGCTGCGAAAGCTTAGACAAAAGCAAGGCACCTGGGTGGAATGGGGAGTTGCTATAGCCCAACTGCAAAAACTCGGTTACGATCCCCAAGCCATTTTTGAGGCAACTGGATTTGAGCAGGTACAACAAAATCAGGTCGTTGTTGGCGCTCAAGTTTACAATTCTATAGAAAAGGCTGGTGCTTCTGTTGCAGTGCGATCGCATTACAGCACGCGCGGAAGTGATGTTTTGTACGAACTGCGGCTGCTCACCCAAGAAGAACGTGCTGGTGCTGCGGAACTGACTTTCCAACACAAAGTTGATGTTGATGAGGCGCGGGAAGTCGCCAAAGCAATCAAAGATTTTTCCCGCTTTCGTACCTTACCCGAGGGGTTTGAAAATCATCCAGGGGACGCAGTTGCCTATCAATGTTGGAAACTAGCCCGCCAAAACTCAGACTTACAAGAACGCTCCCGCCTCATAGCCAAAGGTTTACGTTTTGCTCACTCACAAACAGCAAGGAAACAAATCGAACAGTTACTGACTGATTTTACAGTCGTACCTAAACGTCCTGCCCCTATTTTGCCCTTTTACCGCCTGGAATCAGACGAGGAATTGCCCCGGCTTGTACCAGTGGTGGGTGCGTTGCCATTGACACCAAAAGACCTGCAAGCAGTACCCCTGATAGAAGAGATAGAACCATTTCGCATGGTGAAATTTGCCGGAGAGCAAGCTTGGGTTCCGTTACCAGGTTGGCAGGTTTTGTTGAATGCGGAAGATCCTGTGGTGATTTTGTGCAAGAGCGATCGCCTTCCCAACCAAACACAAAATCTATCACAACCTGTGTTGGTTGTTATAGATCGGCAACAGCGAGAATGGGACGCTAATAGTTACTTTGTAGTTGATAACTCTGGTGAATTAGATTTTCAATGGTTTGAAACCGCACCAGAAATTCCTTTACTCGGGCGAATTATTGTGATTGTGCGACCGAAGAAAATTTTGGATGAAAATGTAACTAAGGATGTTTGGCAAATTGACGAATAGTTATTGCCGATTAGTGACCTCTCCTACACCGAATCAGAGATTACGGTGTAGGTTTCCCAACCTCACGATTGGGTTTTCCTGGTTATTTCCCTTCCGGGTATTGCACCACTTACCTAGTCGTGCAAAATTTCTCCCATACGACCCCGGCAGACCGATTGCCCAGGCGGTTTCCGTTCCGCATAGCCCGTGCGTACTGCTCTCCCTACGAAAACGAATGGAAAATACACCTACGTACTGCGTTCGCGAAGCGTCTCGCAGAGAAGTTTTTACCCAACTACAGAATCGGGCACATCTCACCCGAAGTTTTTGGTTGGAACCCCTGTACAGACCGATTTATGCCGTTTGCGCTGTTCACCACGCACAAGAAAGCGTGTCCGTTTGAGTCAAGGCAACCGCTGATTATACGGTATATTTATCCTAACGTTTTTGTTAGCAATTGCCAACAAATATACGTGTTTTTTTGTTAATTTTAGGGGTATTGAACTCCATAAAATTAACGAGGCGGAGTCCATGTATCCCACGCCTCCCTATCGGGTAGGACGTGGATCTTATAGCTCCCCCAAACCCCCTCGAAAGATAAACAGAAGTCGAAATATCTCACCTACGGGGATTCCTCTGTAGAAGTATGCTCTATTGCTTAAACCCCAAGTGTTCACAGCGTCAAAACTCCGACGCTGCTACCAAGTGCGAAGCCTGCAATACACCCTTGTTGATTAAGAACAGATATCTGCCAATTAGACCTTTATGTAATCTGGACGCACCGTATCGTTACTCTGAGATTTTTGAAGTAAAAGATATCAAGGATAACAACACGCTGAAAGTTCTCAAAGTTTTGATGAAAAATGATTCTAAAATAGTCGAACTTTTTGAACAAGAAGCAAATATTCTTAGTCAGTTAACGCATCCAGGAATTCCTAAAGCAGAAGAAAAATTCTCCTTGTATTTTAACAACGGTCAAGAATTGCTCTGTCTAATAATGGAAAAATTTAAGGGGCAGAATTTGCAGCAGTGGTTGAATGAGAATGACAATGAACCAATTTCTCAAGATTTGGCAATTTATTGGCTCAAACAAATCACTGAAATTTTAGCTTACGTGCATCAAAATGGATTTTTGCATCGCGATATTAAGCCTTCCAATATTATACTAAAACCTAATGGTAAACTCGCATTAATTGACTTTGGAACAGCCAGAGAAATTACACAGACAGTCATTAATGGGCACACTGTCACATTTGTATGTTCATATGGTTATACGGCTCCCGAGCAATTTCAACGCAAAGTTGTTCCGCAATCTGATTTCTTTGCTTTAGGGCGTACATTTGTTCATTTACTCACAGGTCAGCATCCCAGTAATTTGGCTTGTAGCTCTGTAACAGGTCATTTGATTTGGCCTAGCCTAGCATCAGACATTTCCCCAATTTTTGCAAATTTTATCGATAGATTAATGGAACCATCATTGGGAAAAAGACCTAAAAATACTCAAGAAATTTTGCGAGAAAGAGAGCAGGTCATCTTGCAAATAGCTTGGCAACGTTTAAAGGAAATTGACCCTGTTATACAAATCTCTTCTTTAGAAAAAAAACCAGCACATTCTAACTCCAAAGGTATTGTTATGGCGAACGTAGAACCTACCCCTAACTTAGTCCTTTCTCCAGAAAAATATTCTGTTTTAGAAAACAAGTTGATTGAACTTCTTGGTCCTATCGCCCCTACCTTGTTACACCAAGCTGGTAAAGACACACTTAACCCCAAAGAACTGGTAGAGAATTTGCGGCTTTACCTTTCTAAGCAGGAACAGGTGGAGTTTGAGAAGCAGGTCATGTTACTTATGCAAGACACTGCTGGAAAACTTCACACAACTTCTACAGAGAGACAAAGCAAGGAAAAGCAAAAAATTAACGAAAACTTTGTGCGTCAATGCGAGAAAGAACTAGCTGATATAGTTGGTCCAGTAGCTACTTTCCTTGTCCAAAAAGTTCTAGAGTCTTATCCGGAAATTTCTCCAGCGCGATTGGTGCAGATGTTAGGACAAGAAATTCCCGAGGAAGAAAATGCTTATAAATTTCAACAACGCTTAAGTAACATAAATTCTTAACCTCTAATATGACTTTTTCTCATTCAGAAGCTTCATTGATATTTTTAAACTGCACTTCATTCGATTGAATGCTACTGCTAAAGCACCTATTTCGTCTTTAGACTGTTCTGTAAAATCAGCATCCATATTTCCGGTACTCACTTCTTGTGCTGTCTTCGCTATTTTTCTAATTCGGTGAATGACAGCTTCTTTCAGTAATAAATTAGTTGTCAAAATGATTATTACAAAAACACCAATGAAAACTCCTATTACTAAATAAAAAGAACGCCGAACACTATTAAAAATCTCTTCAGCAGGGACATACAGAATTTGAACAGCTACAATTTCATTGAGTTTCCAACCAAAACCATGTTCTGAACCGTAACTTGTTAGCAAACTTTTAGGAGCGATCGCTGGCGTTGAATGACATTGCAAGCATTTCTGTTCTTGAACAACAAATGGTCGTGCAACGTAAAATACTTTTCCTTCAGAAAGGTTACGAAAGTCAAAACGTTGTTTATTCTGAGGATGGCTGCGAAATTCCTCTACAAGCTGAGTTTCAAATTCATCAGCTTTATCGCGTAAATTAGTTGGATTGAGTGCTGCATCTTTATAAAAGAAATTTTTATATTCTTCGTCGCTACGAATATTCTCGAAAACCTCTCTTACCGAGAAGGTTGGTATTGCTTCTGGAATAAATGCTGATTCGGTTTCTAATTTAGGTAATAGCAGGGGATTTACGCGTTGTTGTGTATAGTTTCTAACTGAATTTACCGTGGCAAATAGAATCATGGCTTTAGAGGTTAATTCCTCTTTAGCCCTATACTGAAGTACTGCGGAGAGAGCAGTACCGCTTAAGGAAATGCCAATTATAAAAATTAACATCAAAAATATGTTAAATTTAACACGAATTTTGACATTTCTTAAATATTTATTTAACCACAACACTTAATTTGCCTCCAAAAAATTCATAATTAATTCTTAGGATACTTGCTTCAAATTATATTTTGGTTTTCTTCTCTTTTCCTCGACGGCTGTTTATTTTGAAACTGGACTAGAGAAAATATCTATAGAAGAATAGAGGATGATTTTAGAGACATGGTATGAATCTTAATAAGTCAAAACATTTATTCAAAAAATTAAAACAGTAATGTCTTTGAGGTTATCACCTAAATTTTTTCTTATTGTGCTGCTATTTATAACATTGAGTGGATGCAACCCATCGTCACCAAATCTTAACGGTCAGTTGGTGATAGGTGTAGTAAGCTACAATGAAGGCGAACAAATACTTGCTCGATATACTGACTTCAATCGCTACTTGGCTAAAACAATGGCGACACGGGTTGAGCTAGAGCCTGCTTACAATGAAAATAAGGCTATTGAGCGCATTCAAAGTAAAGCTTGGTCATTGGTGTTTGCTTCTCCAGGTGTAGCAGCAACTGCGATCGCCGACTACCAATACCGCCCTTTGTATATTGTGCAAGGTTTTAATCATTCCAAGTCAATTTTGGTTGTTCGCAACGACAGCCCAATAACAGAGTTGAAACAGCTAGAGGGAAAGACGGTAGCTTTAGGTCAACAAGGTTCAGCAACAGGATATTATTTGCCTGTTTACAATCTTTATGGCTTAACACTGGCTGAAGTACTATTCGCACCAACACCTAAAATAGTTTTGGAATTGGTTGCCCAAGGAAAAGCCAATGCTGGAGCTCTTTCGCTGGCAGAATATAACCTTTATAGTCCTAGCTTGAGAGATACACGATTTCGGGTGCTTTACGTTGACCCTCACAATGTTCCACCAGAAGTAGTCTTGATTGCGCCCAATATAGATCAAAACCGCCAAGAGCAAATCCATAAAATTATGAGTGCAGCTCCATTCAGTATAGTTCGAGAAATAGGCTATGTTCCCAATGTGTCAGTCCCGGATTACAATTACATGATTTCTGTTGTGCGTCGGGTAAGGTCAATTGATTCCAATGTTCGTCAAAAGCCTGCTCGCTTGTTTTGAGCTATGGCTGCTATCATTCAACAAAACGCGGCAGGAGTTGCACTTGTACCGTTGGGTGAAATGGGATAGTTGACACCCACAATACCTGTGTTTGTCAGTAGTTCACAAAGTTTTTTAGAAGTCCTGCCACCATTTTAGCAAAATAACCAGACTGACTCAAAGCACGTCTTAATTATCCCTAACAGTGGGGTGGGCATCCCTACCCGCCCTCAATCTGAACGGGCGAGACGCCCGTTCCACAAGAGATTTTTGGATACTTTTTTATTTGGAAGTCCCGGAAGGTTGTCATCAAAAACAAAAGCCTTGCACAAAAACGGTTTTCTTCCTACACCTCTATAATGCCTTGTATGCAAAGATTTGGCGGTGCAGCGTTGGCGCATCCTTGGCTCAGTTTTTGGTTGACTGCCTTTCCCGCTGTGTCAAAATATATATATATAGATAAAAATATGGATAAAATGCAACTATAAAACATCTCAATCCGAAATGCTGCGACTGTAGTTTTTTGTAGTTAGGTGTATTCTTGTACGTATTGATATGTAACCTTGGAGGACGATTATGGCAAGTTCACTCCGAGCTTCGCCCCAAGGGCTAAAAACGGTTGACCAGGCGAGAATCCGCAAGGGTTGGGATAGGCAATCTGCTGCTTGGGCTGATGCCGCTAAGGCTTCAGTAGCAACTTTGAAAAGGTTTTGGCAAAAAAAGTATATTAAAGCACAATTTTTTATTGATATTTGTGCGGCTGTTGGGTTGGATTGGCAAAACATTGTTGATAATTTTGTCAGTCAAGATTGGGACGACGCGCCAGATATACCAGTTTTTTATGGACGTACTCAAGAACTAGCCACTTTAGAGCAATGGATTATGCAAGACCGCTGTCGTGTGGTAGCACTACAAGGCATGGGGGGAATTGGCAAAACTGCTTTGACGGTACGTTGTGTAGAACAAATTAAAGATGAGTTTGAGTATTTTATTTGGCGCTCGCTTCGTCATGCTCTACCAATTACTGATGTACTAACAAGCTTGCTTTTTTTCTTTGGACAGGAGCAAGATAATCAGGCAAGTTTATCACGATTAGTTGATTATTTACGTCAACATCGTTGTTTATTGGTCTTAGATGATTTAGATGCAATTTTGGACAGCGCAGGTAAAGAATATGAAGGTTATGGAGAACTCATTAAACGACTTGGAGAAGAACGTGATTTGTCAAGTTGTGTAGTACTGACTAGTCAACAAAAACCAAAAGAAATTGTTTTATTAGAAGGTGATAAGCTACCTGTGCGGTCGTTACTATTGGGTGGTTTAGGAGAAGCTGCTGGTAAAATTCTCAGCGAAGCAAACTTGATATATGACCGAAAACAAGGGCAAGAACTTATTCAAATCTATCGAGGAAACCCCTTGGCGTTAAAAATAGTTTCTAAAACTATCAAAGATTTGTTTGGAGGTAACGTAGGCGAATTTTTAAGATACAACACAATAGTACTTAGTGATATATTTACAGAGATTTTAGACCTACAGTTTCAACGACTGTCAGAGCTAGAAAAAAAAGCTATGTACGCATTAGTCATTTATCAACAGCCGAGCGCACTAGAGCAATTAAGAGAAAATATATCATCAACCGTATCAACATCAGAAATCATCGAAGCCTTAGACTCTCTTAGTAGGCGATCGCTTATTGAAACAAGTAAAGAACAAAGTAGAGTGCTTTACACACTACAACCTGTTGTTATGAAATACGTTAGAAGAGTTTATTCACCAGCTTTGTGAAACAAAGATAACAAGAATAATCAGGAGAGGAACGAATAAGCTAAGAACTATAGTTAAGATACTAGCCTATATGGATTTGATTCCTGCATCCATAAGACCGTTCATGCGTGCTGCTTTTTTACCAGAAGTGAGTGACGGTGACGGTGCGCTCAAAGCCTCCAAGTTTTCGGGAAAACCGTGGTTGAACAAGAACGAACACTGGCCCGTCTGTCAACATTGCGGTAAACCTATGCAACTGTTTTTGCAACTTAATCTCAACTCTTTGCCAGAATCCATACACGGAGAGTTCGGCAGCGGATTACTCCAACTGTTTTACTGTACAAGCACAGATACTAATTGTGAAGTCGAGTGCGAAGCTTGGTTACCTTTTGCCAAAAGTATGCTTGTCCGAGTTGTTCAACCTGACACGGAAGTGCTAGATATTGAAATACCGGACATAGAGAATTACTTTCCCCCGAAAGAAATTGTAAGCTGGGAGGAAATACAAGATTATCCCGGCTCTGAAGAACTCACAGAACTTGGAATAGACTTAACTGATAATGAGTGGGATAACATCGAGTTGGAATATCCGCACTACTCCGGCGACAAACTCTCAGGTTGGCCATGCTGGGTTCAAGGAGTCGAATATCCCAATTGCCCAGTATGCAATCAAAGAATGCGGTTAGTGTTTCAGCTGGACTCACAGAACAATCTGCCGTTTATGTTTGGCGATGTCGGGTGTGGTCACATCACACAGTGTAAGACGCACAAAACCCAGGTCGCCTTTGGTTGGGCTTGTGGTTAATCAGGTAGGTACTGCACCTACTTGGGGTGGTTGTGATGTTTGAATCGCAGCATTAATGGCTTGAGTACCCCACTCGAATGGGTTGCCTTACATTTGATTGACCTTTGCATTCGCGTAGCGTCTCCGACAGGAGAAGCGCAGATCGCCTCAGTTGCAAGTTGTTGTCTCTACAAACCTGAAGTAGAGGATGACAGTGTTGTAGGAATTGCTTGTAGAGACGTTGCATGCAACGTCTCTACACATGGGAAATATATAGCACATTCGTGCCACACGCTCGCGTTTAATATCACAAAAAAACCTTAATGGAATATAATTTTGTTACTTATGTCAAAGTCATTAAAAAATCTCATATGCAAACAATTAAGACAAAAATCTCGCTCGGGTGGCAGAGTTGTGATTCCGTCTGAGTATCGCAAACAACTAGGATTGGAAGTAGGCTCGGAAGTTATGATTGGGCTAGTGAATGGGGAATTGAGAATTTTTACGTTAGAACAGGCAATTAAACGAGCACAAGAAATAGTGCGTCGATATGTTCCCCAAGGGCGATCGCTGAGTGATGAACTCATAGCAGAACGACGTCAGGAGAGTTTGCGTGAGTAATTATGTTTTAGATGCTTCTGCTATTTTGGCGCTTTTAAACAATGAACCTGGTAGCGTTCGCGTAACAAACGTCCTTACTGAAGCTGTCATCAGTAGTGTAAATTTGAGTGAAGTCGTAGCAAGACTTGCTGATAGTGGAGTAAGCAGCCTCATATAGAATTGGTATGAGCAATTTAACTCTTTACTGTTGTTCGATTCTTATGCAGTACATCACGGTATAGCTGTCTTACTCTCTTATTTTAAAGGATTGATTATTTCTAGCTTATTAAATACGATTAAACCATCTTGCATATCTTCAGAAAAAAGAATACTAGTATCTCCATATAAAGCACTAGCTACAATCAAACTATCCCAAAATGAGAAATGATATTGCGTTCGCAATTGCGATGCTCTTAAGAGAATTTCTTGATTTATCTCTATAACTCGATACTTTATATAAAAAGATTTAATCAAGTTTTCTATTTGCTGCTCATTAAGTATTGATTTTTTGAGCAGATTAACGCAAACCTCACTAATAAGTTGAGTACTTGTTACTATCACTTCCTCTTTGCTTGATATCAAATATCGAGCTTTCTCATGTCTTTTGTCTGTTTGAGTGCTAGTTATTAAGGCATACAGCCATATGTTTGAATCTAGATAACAGAGAGACTGTGAAGGTTCACTCATAAATCTCATTTCGTTTTAATGGCTGAAATTCCTCAACTTGTATGGGATTCTTTAAGAGTTTATCAATCAAGTCTTCTACGGGAGCATTTTCTTCTGGTTTCAGCAGAATAACTTTAATACTTTTTTGTGTGACGAATTGTGATTTGTATTGCTCGGGTATTTCGATAAAGCCATTTTGGATATTAGCTTGAAATTCTACAGCAAACATAGCTAGCCTCTGAGAATAACTCATCTTTTCTTATTATAGAACTCGCTTCCTTCCCAAATGAAATACAAAAAAAAGGTAGAGCAGTTGCATACTCTACCGTTTAAAAAAAGACTGAAGAATAAAGAAATATTAAATCTTCTTTCTTCCTATTCAACGACAGGGGTCAACAATTCCCGGCGCTGTTCAGCTCTGACAACCACATTGCCACTTTCATCGACATCAACTATGGCTGTATCGCCATCCTTGATGCGACCAGATAGAATCTCTTCGGCGAGGCTATCTTCTAACAAGCGCATTATTGCCCGACGTAATGGTCTTGCGCCGTAGCTGGGGCTGTAACCTTCTTGGATGAGGCGGTCTTTGAATTTGTCGGTAACTTCCAGTGCGATGCCTTTTTCTGTGAGGCGACCAAACACTTCCTTGAGCATGATGTCGGAGATTTCGGACACCTCTTCCTTGCTCAATTGACGGAAGACGATAATTTCATCCAAACGGTTGAGGAACTCAGGACGGAAGTACTGCTTGAGTTCTTCGTTGACCAGAGATTTAATTCGGTTGTACTGCGCTTCTGTTTGGTCTTCAGCAACATCGAAGCCGAAACCGCTACCACTCTTCTCAATCACCTTAGAACCGATATTAGATGTTAAAATCAGCAAGGTGTTCTTGAAGTCTACGGTGCGACCTTTAGCATCGGTTAAGCGACCGTCTTCCAAAATTTGCAGCAGCATGTTGAAGACGTCGGGGTGTGCTTTTTCGATTTCGTCGAACAGCACTACCGTGTAAGGACGACGCCGCACAGCTTCGGTCAGTTGACCGCCTTCGTTATATCCGACATAACCAGGAGGCGAACCAATCAGCTTGCTGACGGTGTGGCGCTCCATGTATTCCGACATATCTAGGCGAATCATCGCTTCTTCGGAACCGAAGAAGTAAGAAGCCAAAGCTTTCGCCAACTCGGTTTTACCTACACCTGTAGGACCTGAGAAGACAAAGCTAGCAATCGGTCGATTGGGATTCTTCAAACCGACACGAGCGCGACGAATTGCCCGCGAAACTGCTTTCACAGCATCTTCTTGACCAATCAAGCGCTGATGGAGGGTGTCTTCCATGTGCAGCAGCTTCTCGGATTCAGATTCGGTGAGTTTGTTCACCGGAACTCCAGTCCAGGAAGCAACAATGTGAGCAATGTCTTCTTCCGTCACGACAGGTTCATCACCTTCGGTGCGGGTAGAATTGGTCTTGCTTTGAGCAATGGCGCGAATTTCGGCTTTGATTTCCATTTCGCGATCGCGCAATTCGCCAGCTCGGTCAAAGTCTTGAGCGCGGACTGCATCGTCTTTTTCTTTCAAAATCTGGCGCAGTTCTTTGTCCAACTCCTTAGCTGCGGGGGGCAATTGGGAGTTAATTAAGCGAACTCGGCTTCCTGCTTCGTCAATCAAGTCGATTGCCTTATCTGGGAGATAACGATCGCTGATGTAACGGTCAGACAACTTCGCCGCTGCGACCAAAGCTTCATCGGAGATTTTCAGCTTGTGGTGCTGTTCGTAGCGATCGCGTAGACCATAGAGAATCTCAATCGTCTCATCTACTGATGGTTCACCCACCATGACTGGCTGGAAACGACGCTCTAGGGCTGCATCCCGCTCGATGTGCTTGCGATATTCATCTAGAGTTGTGGCTCCGATACACTGCAATTCACCTCGCGCCAAGGCGGGTTTGAGGATATTTGCTGCATCGATTGCGCCTTCTGCCGCACCTGCGCCAATTAAGGTGTGAACCTCGTCAATCACGAGAACGACATTGCCCGCCTGACGAATTTCATCCATGATTTTCTTCAGGCGTTCTTCAAATTCACCCCGGTACTTGGTTCCTGCAACAAGTAGACCGATATCCAGAGTCACCACACGCTTGTCTTCTAGGATGTCAGGGACATCTTTGTTGGCAATGCGTTGTGCTAAACCTTCGGCGATCGCGGTTTTACCTACCCCTGGTTCCCCAATCAGCACGGGATTATTTTTTGTCCGGCGACCCAAAATCTGGATCACTCGTTCAATTTCTTTGGCACGTCCCACCACTGGATCAAGCTTGCCGTCAGCTGCCATTTGGGTCAGATTTGAGCCAAACTCGTCCAATGTTGGGGTTTTGTTCCCGCGTGGTTGACCACCACCAGTTACCTCAGCTGTTTCGCCCAGCATTCGGATCACTTGGGTTCTTACTTTAGATAGATCTACCCCTAGGTTTTCTAGCACTCTGGCTGCTACACCTTCCCCTTCTCGGATTAAGCCCAACAGCAGATGCTCGGTGCCAATATAGTTATGGCCTAATTGGCGCGCTTCTTCCAAGGATAGTTCTAGAACCCGCTTTGCCCGTGGGGTAAACGGAATTTCCACAGCGACAAAGCCTGAGCCTCGACCTATGATTTTTTCTACCTCAATCCGAGCGTCTTTGAGATTGACGCCCATGGATTTTAGTACCTTAGCCGCCACTCCGGTACCTTCTCCAATCAGACCCAAGAGGATCTGTTCGGTACCCACGAAATTATGCCCAAGACGGCGAGCTTCTTCCTGGGCTAGCATTATTACCTTTATGGCTTTTTCTGTGAAGCGTTCAAACATATGGCATTCGTCCCATCACCTGCGTCGTGCCGGTACGCTGATTTTAGCACAGGCAAAGCGGACGGATGCTTGTATAAAGAAATAGACATCCGACATCACTCACCCAGCTTTATGGGGCGATTGCTAAATTTTCATGATTTTTATTTAATTTTCTTTACTTTTGTGCGGTCAGTGTGCTGAGGAGGGTAACTTTATTTACCTTTTTTAGGATTGACCACGAACAATTGATGGTTGGATTGAAAAGTTTTTATTCAATCCCAAATAAACACTAATACCAGAGTTGAGTATTCGTGTCAAGAAGGTTTTCAACTTTATGACAATATCTTATATAACGAAAGACACAAAATTGTGGGATTGTAAGCGTCAAACGCTTCCTGAGGGTAGGCTCTACGCCTGCAGATATATTTTGTATCCTATCGAAAATCACTATAAAGAAAATAATAAATTCAATAAAAAAAGCTAATAAAATGCTACGGGTCAATGACGAATGACCAAGACGCTTTTGTTAAGCGATCGCTAATTATGGTAGACCAGTTATCTAAAGTCTGTTGAAATTGCTGCTGTTGCAAGTCTGGTAGCCAAAGTATGAGCGCGTCCTCATCATTATCTTTGTAGTAGCGCCGCCGCCGTCCAGCGGTTTTGAAGCCAAATTTTTGATATAAGGAAATTGCCGCCGAGTTGGAAGCTCGGACTTCGAGAGTTGCTCGCTCCAAGCCGCGATCGCAAGCAGTTTTTAGCACAGAATACAGTAAAGCCTGTCCGAAGCCTTGATGGTGGTATTGGGGATGAACCGCCAAAATTGTGATGTGTGCTTCATCTAAAATTGACCAAAAGCAACATATTCCCAGTAGTCTGTTGAGAGAAACAGAGGAAAACAAACCGAGTAAGTCACTGTTGGGGCTATCTAACTCTCGTTGGTAGGCTTCTAAAGTCCACAAACCACCAAAACAGGCTTGATCAAGTTCCAGCACTGCACTCAAATCTGCTGGAGTTACATATCTAATTTCTAATGGTAATTTGCTCACACTTGTTCGTAATGGTACAAGCCCTTTGTAAACTGGGAAGCGGAGGACTTACTCACGCCCGTAATTTAGACAAGGACAACTTTTATAGTTATGGTATCGACACACCCTACTGGGGTTCAACATTTTGGTAGTCAGTATTTGCCTGCATCAAGCACTTCAAACACAAGTCTTTCACCAAATCAGGAACTTCTACCGCTGACAGCCAGAAGAAACAGTGATGACTGTTTGGAAATAGGAGGCTGTGATGTCACAACCTTGGTTAAGCAATTTGGTTCACCATTATATATTTTAGATGAAGAAACCCTCACAATAGCTTGTCGGCAGTACCGGGACAGCTTCAAGCGCTACTATAAAGGCGAATCTCAGGTACTGTACGCTTCCAAGGCGTGGAGTTGCTTGGCTGTTTGCGCTCTAGCAGCTTCGGTTGGTTTAGGAATAGATGTCGTTTCTGGAGGCGAACTCTACACTGCTTTAAGTGCGGGTGTGAGTCCCGATAAAATCTACTTCCACGGGAATAATAAATCTCGCCAAGAGCTGATTTTTGCCATTGAGTCTCGCTGCACCATCGTAGTGGATAACTGGCATGAGTTGCACACTTTGGTGGAGTTAGCGAGGGAAGCAGGGGGAGATGAGGGAGATGAGGGAGATAGGGGAGCAACATCCTCCTCATCCTCCTCATCCTCCTCATCCTCCTCATCTGCTGTGTCCCACTCCCGACTTCCCGTCCGGATCATGCTGAGGTTGACGCCTGGTATAGAATGCCATACACACGACTACATTCGCACAGGACACTTGGATAGTAAATTTGGCTTTGATCCCAATCAACTCAATGAGTTGTTCACTTTTGTGAGTCAACAATCTGCCATTGACTGTGTGGGATTACACGCCCATATTGGTTCTCAGATTTTTGAACGCCAACCGCATCAGGATTTAGCTGCGGTTATGGTGCAGTGGATGAGTAAAGCTGCTGGATACGGTTTATCGATCAAAGAGTTGAATGTGGGAGGCGGCTTAGGAATTAAGTACACAGAATCGGATGATCCACCTAGCATCGAAGAGTGGGTAAAACCGATTTGTGAAGTGATTCAAGAAGCTTGTGAAGCAGCAAATTTGCCTTTGCCAAAATTATTATCTGAACCAGGACGTTCCCTGATTGGAACAGCTTGTGTGACAGCTTACACCATTGGCTCTTCCAAGGTCGTTCCAGAAATACGTACCTACGTAGCAGTTGATGGGGGAATGTCTGATAACCCACGCCCAATTACATATCAATCAGTGTATCGCGCCGTGGTTGCCAATCGATTGTCTGCTCCACTTACAGAAACTGTAACAATTGCCGGAAAGCATTGTGAATCAGGGGATATTGTAATAAAGGATGCCCAGGTACCAAAAACGGAACCAGGGGATATTCTCGTAGTCATGGCAACTGGTGCTTACAATTACAGTATGGCATCTAACTACAACCGCTTGCCTCGACCGGCAGCTGTTATAGTAGCCAATGGCGAAGCAAATTTGATTTTGCAACGCGAAACTTATCAAGACTTGATTCGACAGGATCGTCTACCAGAAAGACTTAAGAAGGATGAAGGATGAAACGAAGGTAGAAGGATAGAGAAAGAAACAAAGAAAGAAGGATAAAGGATGAAAGGAAGGTAGAACAGTAAAGGATGAAAATTTTATACTTCATACTTGATACTTCATCCTTTATCCTTCATTCTTCATTCTTCATTCTTGATTCTTCCTTCTTCATTCTTCATTTTTCACACTTCATACTTCATACTTTCACGCCAGATGTCATGGGAGATTGGTGGACGCAATGGCTGACAAACTTAGGAAGGTCACAGTCCTTGCTGGTTGAGACTCTGGATATTGTGTTAGTACTGGCGCTGACGTACATGATACTCGTTATTATTAGTGAGCGCCGGACACTGTGGATGGTGCGGGGATTTATTATTCTGATGCTGGCGTCAGCAATAAGTGGCAGAATGCAGTTACATCTGCTGAACTTTGTGTTGGAGAAGTTAGTGATTGGCTGTGCTGTAGCAATGGCGGTTGCTCTCCAATCAGAGTTTCGCCGATTTTTGGAACAATTGGGACGTGGCGAATTCCGGCAGTTGTTTCAACCGTCGCGTCTGGCGGTTCCCAAATCTGATAGTGTAATTGATGAAATTGTCGATGCTGTTAAAGAACTGTCAAAAAACCGGATTGGAGCTTTGCTAATTTTGGAAACCACTGGTCCTATTGACGAGCGGGATTTTTCTGTGCCGGGAGTAAAGCTGAATGCCGAAGTTTCAAAAGAACTTATACAGACGATTTTTCAGCCGAAAACTTTATTACATGATGGGGCGACGTTAATTCGTGGCTCGCGCATCGTGGCATCAGGTATAATTTTACCGCTATCGGGACGCACAGCCTCACGCCAGTTGGGAACACGCCACCGGGCGGCAATGGGAATTACTGAGCGGGTCGAAAATTGCATTTGTGTCGTTGTATCAGAAGAAACAGGTTCCATTTCCTTAGCGGAACGAGGAACCCTAAATAGACCACTGACCATTACGAAGCTGAAAGAGTCATTAGAGGCTCAATTTTCCCCAACTGTGGATCGGGAGAATGTTGCTCCTGATTTGTTAAGTTTGGGTCGTCAGATTCGTGGTAAGGCACTAGCACTAATTTCACGTTTACTCGGATTACCATCGACTGCTTCACGACGAGATAAGAAATGACAGCACAACACACTGAACTGCAAGAGTTGCCCCCTGATTTAAAACGAGAACTATTGCCTAAGCACGTTGCGGTGATTTGTGATGGCAATGGTCGATGGGCTAAAAGTCGAGGACTCCCCCGATTTATAGGACATCAGCGGGGAGTAGATGCGCTGAAAAATTTACTTCGCTGTTGCGATGATTGGGGAATTGGGGCGCTGACGGCTTATGCTTTTTCGACTGAGAACTGGGGAAGACCGACCGAAGAAGTAGATTTTTTGATGACTCTATTTCAGCGGGTTTTGCGCCAAGAACTGCGGGAAATGATGGAGGAGAATGTTCAAATTAGATTTGTGGGCAATTTGAGCGCCTTACCCGGTTCGCTGCAAGAAGAAATTTCCCGTTCAATGGAAGAAACTAGAAACAATCGCGGTATTAAATTCACAGTCGCAACTAATTATGGGGCGAGACAGGAGATTTTACAGGCATGCCGTGCAATTGCTCATAAAGTACAGCAAGGTCTACTTGAACCAGATGAAATTGATGAGGCGACATTTGAACGTCACCTCTACACTGAGGGCATTTGTGACCCAGATTTATTAATTCGTACAAGTGGGGAAATGCGGGTGTCGAATTTCCTTCTGTGGCAAATAGCTTATGCAGAAATTTATATAACTGAAGCTTTCTGGCCCGATTTTAACCGCAATGAGTTTCATCGTGCCTTGTGCGCCTATCAGCAACGGGATCGTAGGTTTGGCAAAGTGTGAAGATTGGGGACTGGGGACTGGGGACTGGGGACTGGGTACTGGGGACTGGGGACTGGACAATACTCGCACCTTACCCTAATCCCTAATCCCTAATCCCCAATCCCTAATCCCCAATCCCTAATCGCTTATTCAAGGTCCAGAAAAAACAGCTCGTTCTATATCTTCTCGGCTGAGGGAATACTTGAACGCGCGTTGGATATCTTGCCCACCTTCTCCGGCTTGGACATATCGCACAATGATTTGTTCGATATCTAGTGAGAGTTCTGCTTGCCAATTTGATCGCTGTACGTGCCAGCAATGAAGTTGTTTTTCATCTTGTTGGCAGCCTTGCTCTCTCAGCCACTGTTCAATTTGGGGAAGGGGATGGTTATACAAAGGTGTTTCCGGGGAAGGAAAAATCATATTTTTAGTCAAAAGTCAACAGTAAAGAGTGAAAAGATAATTTTTATTTAATTTTTAATTTGGAATTTCTGAAGGGATAGTGGGTGAAATACTGGTATCGTGTTGTTGTACTGCTGGGGTATTTTGTAGCAGCTGCATTTGAAAGGCAGCCTCTCCACGGGTTAAACCGATCGCGATCGCCAGCAACAAGCAAACTAAAAATGTCAATCCCAGAATAAACAAAGCAAAGATTTCGCCTGTTGACAGGGGGCGATCGCTGGCGTCGAGGTAAGCTGATTTAGACCAGTCATGGGAATAGGAAACAGGACGATTCAAGTCAGGGGGTGCTTGAATAACTCCAAAGCGCGAATAGCCAATTTTCAGGTCGTAGCTAAATCGTCGTTCTGGACTGCTGAGGGTGGCGTACGCTTCGTTAAGTTGCTGAAATTTGGCAGTAGCCAAAGCAGTCGGCAATTTTGTCGTATCTGGATGATAGTGCTTGCTCAGTTCCCGGTAAGCGCGACGGATGTCGATTGGCGATGCTGAGGGATGCAGTCCTAGCAGGGAGTAATAAGTCGGTTCGCTGCTTTGTGCCATTGCCCCATTCTGATTCACGGCTGTTTGAGTCACCTGGCAATAAACTTTTTTCTAATATTCTAAACCTAACCAACCCGGCAAGCAGACGATGACAGTAAGTTTGTCAGTTATTGGTTGTTAGTTGTTAGTTATTAACATTTCCTAATTACCACTTACTCTCACAATCCCTATCTCACCAAATCAGCGCGGGGTTTAAAGCTTTCTATCTGCCGTAACTTTTCGTAAAGTTCACGTTCTTGCTGACTAATATTTTTGGGAGCAACGATCTGAATTTCCACCAATTGGTCACCACGTTCACCGTTTTCCTTGGGGTAGCCTTTATTTGCCAGACGGAAGCGTTGACCAGATCTGACACCAGGGGGAATAGACATTTTGACTGGTCCGTCTAGGGTTGGTGCTTCGATGTGTCCTCCCAAGACCGCTTCCGTAGGAGTCACCGGCACTTGAGTCAGGACATTTGAGCCTTCTACTTTAAATAAAGAATGTGGTTCTACAGTAATTTTTAAGTATAAATCGCCACCATTGATGCCTTGGTTTTTTAGGCGGATGGTTTGACCTGTAACCATCGCTGGGGGCATACTGACTTCGAGCGATCGCCCATCTTCCAAGCGAATCCTTTCCGATCCACCTTTATAAGCTTTTTCGAGTGGCAGGGTCAATCTTGCTTCTATATCCCGACGGCTGGGGCGGGAGTTGACTGTATATTGAACTTTTCTATTTGGAGAACTAAACGGATCGCTCTCAGCACCATTGCTGGAGTTTCCATTTTTATTGTCTTTGCGAACACCTACACCAATGACTTGATTAATAAAACTATCAAAATCAGCATATTTACCTGGGTCTACGTCAGCAGTACTACTGCGACCGTTAGAGCGACTTTCCCAGGTTTTTCCTCCTCGTGCTGCTTGTTTGCCACTAAAGCCTTTTTGTTGCCAGAAGCGGCTAAATTCGTCGTAACGTGCCCGTTTCGTTGCATCGCTAAGGACTTCATATGCCTCACCGATATCCTTAAATTTTTCCTCTGCTGCTTTGTTTCCTGGATTGAGGTCTGGGTGATACTGACGCGCTAACCGTCGATAGTTCTTTTTAATATCTTCATTTGTTGCCTCTTTAGTGACTCCCAAAATTTCGTAATAATCGCGAAAATTCTGCAAATTTTGCATAGTTCTGTTGTTTATGTTTAGCTTTTAGATTTTATATTTTTGAATGACGATTCATTAATTATTGAACGACTCACTAATTACTTATTACCTATTACTTATGAGCAAATCCGAATTCGGAATCAACCTCTTTCATCTTTATTTTGCGTTAGAGATGTCATTTTAAGAATTAAGGGCGGGAAACCCCGCCGGTGAAAGTTATAACTTTATTTCCTAAAAACATCCACTTCTATTTCATAACCAATCATCGTCATCGTCCCAGTTATCTTGGTAGCTAGGACGGGGTTTGCGTGAAGAACCGCTGTCATAAGAGGAACGACCTCTTCTGTCATAGTCCCTGTCATCATCCCTGTCGTAGTTTTTGCCGTAGTAATCGCGATCGCCCCTTGGGCGGCTTCCTCCGGAAGCATCATCCCTGTAGGGTGAGCGTTCTGCGCCATCACCTCTTGGGCGGCTTCCATAGGGAGGATCGCGGAACGTATCCCTTGGAGATTCGCGTTCTCGTTCCTTCTCGCCAGTAAACAAGTCACGGATAGTACCGAACAAGTCATCTTCTTCGTCGTCAACGTAGTACTGGCGGACTTCCCGGTTTAGGTCATACAAAGCATCTTGCAGGTCGGCGTAAGCTTGGTCAATGCCTCTGTCGTCGTTTTCTTGCAAACTCTCGCGCAGTTCTCGGCAGATATTATCAATTCTTTGGCGACGGCTGCGGGCAAACTGCATCCCATAGTCCAACGCCACTTCTCTGAGTTGTCGTTCTGCTTGTATAATCAGCGCCTCTGCACGAGTGCGCTTTTCTACCCGTTCTTTGCGTTCTCGGTCGATTTCGGCGTATTTCTCAGCATCTTGAATTGCCTGCCTAATTTCGCCTTCGCTCAAGGTAGAAGCGCCTTGAACTGTGATACTCTGCTCTCTACCTGTGGTTCTATCGAGAGCGGTCACTTGTAGAATCCCGTTGGCGTCTATATCAAATGATACTTGAATTTGTGGAATTCCACGTGGTGCTGGCGGAATGCCATACAGCTTGAACCGTCCCAGGGACTTGTTATCTGCTGCCATCTCCCGTTCACCCTGGACGACGTGGATTTCCACAGTGTTTTGGTTATTTTCTGATGTAGAAAAAATGTCAGAGCGACGTACTGGTATAGTTGTGTTGCGGGGAATAAGTTTTTTCATCACGCCGTTGACGGTTTCTAGTCCTACAGATAGGGGCGTGACATCCAACAACAGCACATCTTTGAGTTCGCCAGCGAGAATACCCGCCTGTATTGCTGCACCCACCGCCACCACTTCATCAGGATTGACGTTTTGGTTGGGTTCTTTGCCTATCATTGCCCGCACAAGCTGCTGTATCATTGGCATTCGCGTCCCACCACCCACCAGCACAACTTCATCAATGTCTGCAGGTGTCAACCCAGCATCTTTGAGTGCACGTTTGACGGGAAGGCGCACACGCCCAAGTAAGTCATCGCATAACCCTTCAAATTCGGAACGAGTCAACCGAGTTTCGAGATGTTTGGGACCATCTTCTGTGGCAGTGATGAAGGGTAAGTTAATATCAGTGACGCTGACAGAGGAAAGTGCGATTTTGGCGTTTTCCGCTGCTTCTAATAGGCGTTGTAAAGCTGAGCGATCGCGTCTTAAGTCTACCCCTTCTTCTTCTAAAAATTTCTCTGCCAACCAGTCAACGATTTTTTTGTCAAATTCATTACCACCAAGCTGTGTATCTCCACTGGTGGATCTGACTTCAAACACTCCATCGCCAACATCCAGAACTGACACGTCAAACGTGCCACCACCCAAGTCAAAGACTAATATGGTTTCACTGTTACCACGATCCAATCCATAAGCCAAAGAAGCCGCTGTGGGTTCATTAAGAATCCGTAGCACTTCTAAACCAGCAATTCTGCCAGCATCTCGCGTTGCTTGCCGCTGGGAATCATTAAAATAAGCAGGCACGGTAATCACTGCCCCTGTGACTGGTTCACCCAGGTACTTACTGGCGTCCTCTGCCAATTTCTTCAGCACCATTGCGGAAATTTCTTCTGGGGCAAAATCCTTATCGAGACGGGGACAAGAAATTTTGATGTTACCAACTTCGTCTTTGCGGATAGTGTATGGAACTCGCTTTGATTCTGGACTGAGTTCAGCATACCTGCGCCCAATGAAGCGTTTAACGGCGAAAAATGTATTTTGTGGGTTGAGGACGGTTTGTCGCCGTGCCATTTGCCCAACAACTCTTTCGCCTTCTTTGCTAAAACCGACAACGGAGGGAGTCGTTCGCATTCCTTCTGCATTGGCAATCACCACCGGCTTGCCACCCTCCATGACGGCAACTACTGAGTTGGTTGTACCCAAGTCAATGCCGACTACCTTGCCCATGCGTTACTGTTCTCCTATAGTGTCTTATAAATTAATTGTTTAGAGCTAATGCTTGATTTATTGTATCTTGCTGTTGAGAATTACACGGTCAAACAGTGTTCACCATTAGTTAATTTGTGAATCTCAAGAATCAACTCGAAACTCACCTGAGTCAAATAGCCCGCGATCGCGATCCCTATTTGGCGACTGCTGGACATTTTTTTGTCCAAGAATACATTCGTCAACAATTTGGACAATTGGGAAGTGTGGAAATCCACACCTTTAGCGTCAGGGGAAAAACCTGTCAAAATCTCATATTGAATTTACCCTCACAACCTGGCTCACAAAAGGAATTGCCACCGATTTTAATCGGTGCCCATTACGATGCCGTACCCGGAACACCAGGGGCTGATGATAATGCCACAGGTATGGCAGTCTTGCTGGAATTGGCAAGAATGTTTGCTGCCGAACCGACAAAACATCCCCTGCGGCTGGTAGCTTTTGATATGGAAGAATACGGCTTACTAGGTAGTACTGAGTATGTTGCTAAGCTGAAGCAAGAACAGCAACCCTTACGCTTAATGATTTCTCTGGAAATGCTGGGATATTGTGATCCGACTCCAGGTGCTCAAAGTTACCCATCTCCTTTAGAACGCTTTTATCCTAATCGTGGTGATTTTATTGCTTTAATTGGTAATTGGCGAACAATTCGCGACTTAATAAGTATTAGCCGTAGTATTCGCAAAGTTGGCGTACCTAGCCAGTGGCTACCAGTGCCGAATAGAGGTAAGATAGTGCCTGATACACGAAGGAGTGACCATGCACCTTTTTGGGATGCGGGTTATCCAGCGATCATGGTCACAGATACAGCCAATATGCGGAATCCAAACTATCACAAACCCAGCGATACTATTGCTACTTTGGATTTAGATTTTCTGACTGGTGTCTGTCAAGGTTTGGAAAGTGGTATTCGGCGTTTGTGAAAAAGGGGTGTAGTGTGGAGATTTTCAGTTAACCATTTCCAACTTCCGACTCCCGATTCCTGATTTCCTTGCCTGTATACACATGAACGCTGGGAGTCAGACTGATCAAGTCCTCGATATTCCGCTTCATCGTGTTGCAAATAGTGTCTAAAGGCAAATCGTTAGCATCGTAACCAAAGGGATTTTCAATTTCCAAGCCAATGGCTTCAATACCAAATAAGGTAAAACTAATTAACCCCACAATGGCACCTGTCCACCAACCGAGATTATGGACAAGTTGAAAAGGCAACAAGAGGCAATAAAGTAACAATAATTGCTTCAAATGAATCGCATATGCTAGGGGAATGGGTGTTTTTAAGATACGTTCGCAAGCCCCTAAACTATCTACCAGACTGTTTAATAATTCTTGTATGGCTATCAACTGATAGCTATTTATACAATTGCGGTTGTACTGTAGCTGTAGATAATCTCCAATCCAAAACGCTATCTCTAGAGGAGGATTGTTCATTGTCTTCAGCGTTAGGTATTTAGAAATAGACATTAATTCTTCTAACTCTTTATTGACACGTTCTCCCCGTAAATGTAACTTGGTTGCTACGGCAAAAGCTACCACTAATCGTAAAATCCTAATTTTTTTGTCTCTATCCTCTGGGTTAATTTCATCTATTGATACCCAAATTTGCCGCGCCAGATTTCGGACATCGTTGACGATACTACCCCAAATTTTTCTTCCTTCCCAAAAGCGTTCGTAAGCCGTATTCGTGCGAAAAACCAGTAATAAACCTAAAACAATACTGGGAATAACACTTTCTAAAATAGGTTGAGAGACAGGAAGTTTAAAATGGTAAAGTAGAGAAATAAAAACACCAAAAATACCACATGCGAGAACGCGCTTGTAAATGGCTGTGACAACTGAACCTTTAAGCTGGAAAGCTATTTGTAACCATTGCATTTTTTCTGCAGTCATGTTTTCCTAAAAAAATTTTGAATGAAGGAATGATAATAACGCAGAACGTACAACGTAGAATGATTTCACAGAGAAATCCAAGGGTTATAGGGAGTACCAAAAAATAAATGATCTATTATGTAGGGTGGGTGAGGCGCATGACAGTTGAGGTTTTACATGGTAACTAAAGTGCGCCGTAACCCACCATTGTTTTAATACATCACTACAAAATGGAGACTTTTTTAGTTGGAAGTCCCATAAAGAAGAAAGAATTCCATTTTTTGAATTCAGCTAAAGCTAGTGTTTGATACCTTAAAAAATATAACTCAAATTTACCAATAGTCATAACCCTGAACCTGGTTGATTGGCATCGACGAGGAAATTACCATGAATGGGGCGTTTTCACAGTTTTACCTGAATCCAAAGGATTTCGGGATGCGCTACGAATCAGTTACCAAAACCGTCCCGGTATCTTTGCCCGTCAGATTATTATGTCACAAATGCCTTATGTAAGCGGTTCATTGAGGTAGAGGAACGCCACAGCGCCCAGGGGAAGAATAAATTCCCATAAATCTCGACGCTGTTCGTCCCCAATTGCAAGCGGCATACGATGATGGGATTCTTTCCTGTACCATAGTTTTTCTGCACGCTTACCGCTACCCAAAACATGAGAAGCGGGTGGCAAGTATAGCAAAGGAAATAGGATTTATCCAAATCTCAGTATCCCACGAAGTCAGCTTGTTAATGAAAAGAGTTAGTTGAGGATGTTTATTTGTCGCCGCGTCTCTAATGAAAATGATTGAGGTAAGCTGTTATGCATTTAATTTGCACTATAGCAATCCGCGCAGGATTTATGAAAAATCTTAAGTATTGTAGGGTGGGCAGTGCTTACCGTATTTTGCCCACTACATCCGGGTTTTGCGTTCGCACTGCCCTCCGCAAGCGTGTCGTTCAAAAATCTGCACAGGAGTCCTATATTTGGGCGGGCAAGATGCCCACCCCACAAGAGTTTTATTTAAAAATAGTGTGCAAATTGTAAGATTTTCAGCTTATGAAGCTTATGGACTATACTTTTCTGCTCCTGTAGGTTCTCTAATTAAAGCTGATGGAAGCCGCATCCCACTTTACTATGCGGAAATCAAAATTATTAAAGGGACAAATATATACCATGTTATTCCACGCACAAGACATCGCGGCACAAATCAATAATTGGGAATTTATAGAGTTATGGGTAGACGCCATTGTTTTCCCACCTCGTATTCTCATGCTAGTAAGTAATAAGCAGGGTAATTCTTGTATTTACGATCCAGCCGCTAATTATAAACCAATTTTTTCAAGTTCGACCTACAACGAGGCTCATTCATGGCTACTTGAAGATGAATATGAGCGAGTTGACGGTAGGCTGTTAGCTGAGGAAATAGTCTGAGTTTGTACGAACATTCGAGAATTGCTTTTTCCTCTTATTTACGACAATAAAAAGTAGATATTGCAAGAAAAAATGGAAATATCGAATACTAGTCCTCAAGCAGAAAACCAAAAACTACAGGCTTCACAGATAACTGCACAGAGCAACAAAATAAGCCGACGTGAGTTTATGAAGTTGCCAATAGAAGAACGGCGACGGATTCTAGCACAACAGGCAGTGGAAATGTTACTACATTACCAGCAAGATAAAGAGTGGCAGGAATTACAAACGGGAGACTTGATTGATTACTAGTTCTCCTTCTCCCAAGCGGGGTGAAATCTGGCTTGCTACTCCCTTCCCCGCCAGAAGAATACCTATTTTTTAACCGCAGAGACGCAGAGGACACAGAGAGAGGAGTAAATTATTACAGGTAATCTTAGACCACCAAAGGGAGTAATTTTGACCCGACACTGGGAGCAAAAATTAAAAAATCGTCTGTCGTAGAGTATTTTTGATAAATTGTATATCGTAAGTAGAAAGCGATCGCTCTTTTCAGAAAATTTTATTATAAAAATTTATACGTGCGGTTCTAGGGCGTTCGCTCTTGATTATGAGGTGAAAATATGAATGCCTATTTTTATTTTTTCCTCTATTTAAGACTGATTCAAAGCTTCATAAATTACTTGCTCAGACCTGTTATAATCATGAATTCATTTAAGTATAACTTTCTGAAAATATTGAACATCGATTAAACTTATTTCCGCATTGTGCATTATTGAAAAAGTAAATTTTTCATCAAAGCAGTGAGCGAAACTTCACGCATACGCGCCAATGCCAAATATTCTATGCGTTGTGCTTGCAGTTTTTCTATCTCTTCATTCAAATTAATGAACAACAAGATTCCCGACTTTTTAAAGAAGTCGGGAATCTGAGTTAATGGATTTTCAAAAATCCTACTTAATAAAAAGACAGTAAACTGCTTCGTTTAGAACAAGTTAACATCGCCTTTACCACTTTTTATGTCAATAGAAAGATTAATTCGTCTCTTACCGCAAACATAATTAAGGGGTGTAAAACATAAAATAGGAGAAAACCCGGTGACTGACGAGTTGAAAAAAGGCGATCGCGTGAAGTGGAATACCTCGCGAGGAGAAACCACTGGTGAGGTGGAAAAGAAACTCACCTCACCCACAGACATTAAAGGGCATCATGTCGCCGCCTCAGAAGATAACCCTGAGTACTTGGTTAAAAGTGACAAAACCGGAAAAGAAGCGGCTCACAAACCTGAGTCTTTAGAGAAAATTGAGGAGTGATGAACATTATGAGTAAAGATGTCAAATCAGTCATAGACGAGTTCAACTCCTCAGTTAACATGACAGCAAAGGAACTGAAAGATTGGCTAGAAACTGAGGACTCTCAATCTGTTGGACAAAAGGAAGGAGACGATGAATCCATCGGACATAAATCCGGGAAACACATTGTCGAACTATTGCAAAAGAAAAAAGATGACTACACTGATGATGATTTAGCACACATGAAAAAAGTCGTCAGTTACATTCATCGCCATTCAGCACAGCAACCTGATGGCGATGTTGAACATACACGCTGGCGCTACTCGTTAATGAATTGGGGACATGACCCGTTAAAATAAAAGATAATTTTAAACCCGTAGTAGCGCTTCTACTCTAAATTGATGCATTTAGTCAATTTCAGACTTCATTAGGCACCATTTTTAGGATAGACGCGCAACTACAATAGACCGAAAATGTAAATAAAATTATTCAAGACAAAAAGTTTAAAAAACTCTCTTTGGGTAGAGGTAAATGGCGTAGGTAATTGTTAATTTCCTCAGCAGCCGCTAGCCCAGAGAGCATTGCACCTTCCACAAGATTGCCGCCACACCAATCACCACAACATATCAAAGGTAGAGAAGAGTTAGCAGGTAAACAAGCTTGCTGCAAAGGACGGCTAGGAAATGCATATCGCCAGCGATGTACTTGCATCCATTCGGGAGTATCTAACCAAGAAAGCAGCAACTCAGATGCACGTTGCAATAGATACTGTCCAACTGGGTGTAAATCCTGGGTTTGATCATGACGCTGAGCAAAAGCAGCGCTACTTTGCACCACGAAAACGGGTTGTTCAGGGTTTGGGCGTTTGCTGCTATCTAAGCCAATCCATGCTAAATCAGCATCATCCACAAAATTAAGGGCTTTCCAATGTGGAAGTGGTTGGGAAGTGGAAGGATATCCGGCAATAACACTGAGGCAAGGGTAGAATTCTACAGAACGCAGGTTATTCAGAAATGCTGTGCCTAGTAGAGTTTCCCCTAAGGGTTCCAACAGCATTAAAGCTTGTGGTGCAGGAATGGCGACAACTACGGAAGCAGCTGTTAATTCTTCGCTGCTGGATTCTAAAGTCAGACGCCAATTGTTTTCCGGGGTAGGAGTGATGGCTATGACACGCTGATTCAGCAAGATTTCTAAATCTTGAGCCAGAAATTTGGCAATAGCACTCATTCCCGCAGGGGCAACATATCGAGGAGTGGGGGGTGAGGTGTTGGCAATAGTAAGCCCTGAACCAGATTTGAAATCGTAAACCGTATCTGCCCAGACTTCGAGGACATGACGTTGGTGTAACAATTTAATAAAACGTCCTAAAAGTTCGCCTTTTGGTTTGAGGTAGCACGCCCCATGATCCGCGCAAGTGCCATATAATCGGCGTGTGGCGACTCGTCCTCCTAAACCACGGGATTTTTCTACAATTCGTACGGAATATCCAGCTTGAGTTAATTGCTGGGCGCAAACTAAAGCCGCCATGCCGGCACCAATTACTGCAACGTCAGTCATTAGTCAAAGAATAAAGAATATAAGGACAAGTGACACGACTACTTATGAGTCCAGAAAGCTAATAGTAGAATAAGGTACAGAAAAAGCTGTATGGAAGGGAGGAAGGGAAATTGGATGAACTAAGGGCGGTATTAGAGCTAGCAACCGAGGAAGAATTGCAGGATTTGACGGCAATTCTGTTTAGTCGTAAGTTTAATCCCCTAGATTATGTTCACACACCAGAACCGATAGACGTGCAAAGCCAAGGTCGCAAAGCGTGGTTAGATGCACTAGAACAGCGGTTTCGCTTTTTGGCAGCAGATGGGATGACAGTCTTACGGGGACGCACGAAGCAGGTGACTTACCGACAAGCGCTGATTCAAGTGTGTAAGTATTTGAAAATACCTTATTCTAGTGAACTGACAACAGTTGATTTAGAAGCTGAGGTGTTTTTGCACCTTTTGGGACACGTATGGAAAAAATTGCCGGCGAAGGATAAGCAAAAATTGACCGTGCGGATACAGCGTCAGCTTGCTAAAGCAGAATTAAGTCAACCGCTACCACTGACATTGCAGCGAGATCCCCTAGGATTACTTTTCAAAGGCGGTAGCGCCCTCGCTGTCACCTCTGTCGTCCAGCCATTGTTGCTCAAACAAATCGCCAGTCAATTTGCGCTGCATTTTGCGACATATCAAGTTGCCAAAGAAGCAGCGATTCAAGGTTCTGGGATGGCTGCGAACCAGTTTCAAAACTATGTCGCAGCGCAGATGGCAAAACGGGGTATGGCTGTTAATGCGGCTCGATATGGGGTAGCTCGCAGCGTGTTTGCTGTTGTAGGACCAGTGATGTGGGGTTGGTTTTTTGCAGATTTGGGATGGAGAGCGATCGCCACTAACTACGGTCGGATCATACCTACCATATTCGCCTTAGCTCAAATTCGTCTGACTCGTGCTGAATGTTGGGAGCCTGCTTGAAAACAGCTTTTCGTCATCCCAAACCTAGTTTGCAATCCTTGTGGAACTACGCCCAACTGGGACTGCTCATCTTCCCACTGACTCCATTTTTTGGAGCTGTGGGTATAGTTTTGGCATCGCTAGGAACTTGGCTTGCTCAATATCGCACAATCATTAGCCGCCCCCTTAACTGGGGGTTTGCTCTCCTGAGTGTGTTGCTGATCATCACCGCTGGCTTTGCCTATGACAAGACGGCGGCGTTCCTAGGTTTATTTAATTTCTTACCGTATTTTATAGTTTTTGCTGGCTTCAGTGCCCTGATTCAGACTCCTGCACAATTGCGGCAATTGTCTTGGATTTTGGTGTTCAGTTCCCTACCAGTGGTAATTCTTGGATTTGGGCAGCTGTTTTTAGACTGGTCTTTTAAGATAAGAATTTTGTGGTTTGTCGTGGAATGGGACATAGAACGTGGAGGACAACCACTAGGTCGCATGGCTTCCATATTCATGTACGCCAACATCTTGGCTGGTTATTTGATGATAGTTTTTATCCTAGGGTTAGGGTTGTGGGTGGAAAGCTATCGACGTATGAGGGAGATAAGGGGAATGAGGGAGATAAAGGACATAACTTCCTCATCCCCCTCATCCTCCTCATCCTCCTTATCCTCCTCATCTCCCCATCTCACCTTGCTCTTCCTGACTGTGGCGGTGATTGCCAATTTCGTGGCATTAATTTTGACTGACTCGCGGAATGCTTGGGCGATCGCTATTGTTGCTTGTTTAGCTTATGCGCTTTACGAAGGCTGGCGGATTCTTGTAGCTGGTGTCGCTGGTATCGCCACTAGCGTACTTTTGGCTGCTTTTGCTCCTTCACCTGTGGCTCAATTGTTTCGTAAGGTCGTTCCTGCTTTTTTCTGGGCACGGTTAAACGACCAAATGTATCCTGACAGACCGGTAGCGTTACTCCGCAAAACACAGTGGCAATTTGCTTTGTCTTTGACTGGGCAGCGTCCTTGGACTGGTTGGGGTTTACGCAACTTCACTCTACTTTATCAAGCAAAGATGGACGTTTGGTTGGGACATCCCCACAATTTGTTTTTGATGGTATTTGCTGAAACTGGGTTTCCCACCGCTCTTTTATTTTGTGGCTTACTCGTTTGGATATTTATTGCAGGTGTCCAACTATTGCGAAAGTCACAACATATAGAGGAGGCAGAAGATAAATTGATATTTTTCAGTTATCTTCTGGTTTTTGTATGCTGGGTGCTATTTAATACAGCAGATGTCACCTTATTCGATTTTCGCTTAAATACACTCTCGTGGTTGTTATTTTCTGCAATTTCTGGAGTTGCATATCGCTACAACCAGTACGAAAGGCTTCAGGTTAGATAAAAACTTGCTGTGCAGTAAGAACGCAGCTTGGACATCGCCATAAATAAATGATGCTGTTGGCGAATTTATAGAATGTGAGGATTAAACAATTTCTGTTACCACTCTTAGAGAGTTATAGCTAGATTAGAGACATTAGGCTGGTGATGAAGCAGGTGCTAGATGCTGCAAGCAGAACAATTGTTACAAAATCGTTACCAACTCCAATGCCTACTTGGTAACAATGGAATTCGCCAAACTTGGTTAGCATTGGATTTACAGGCTCCTGATGTACAAAAGAAGCAAGTTGTAGTTAAAATTCTTGCTTTTGGCGGTGCTGTACAATGGGACGACCTCAAACTGTTTGAACGAGAAGCACAAATTCTCCAACAACTCAATCATCCCCGCATTCCCAAGTATGTTGATTACTTTTGTATTGATGACCAGACACTCTGGTTTGGCTTAGTGCAAGAATATATCCCTGGTGAGTCTCTCAAGGAATTGCTAGTTCTTGGTAAAAGGTTTACACAAAAGCAAGCGCGGAAAATCGCTGTTGAAGTTTTAAATATTCTCACGGTTTTACATGAGTTAAATCCAGTTGTACTGCATCGGGATATCAAGCCGAGCAATTTAATTTGGGGTGAAGACGATAACATTTATTTAGTTGATTTTGGCGCAGTTCAAGATAAAGCCGCAAAGGAGGGAGTTTCCTTCACTGTGGTCGGAACTTATGGTTATGCGCCAATGGAACAATTTGGCGGTAGAGCAGTTGCTGCATCGGATCTCTACGCGTTGGGAGCCAGTTTGATTCATCTGTTAACTGGTACTTCGCCCTCTGATTTGCCTCAGCGCGGTTTGCGAATTCAGTTTACTGACCGAGTCAACCTCAGTCCGAGTTTTGTCTCCTGGTTGGAAAAAATGACCGAACCCGCACCAGAGCAACGCTTTGCCACAGCTCAGGAAGCACTCATTGCTCTCAAGTCTGGTCTGACTACCAAAAAGCAATCGCAAGTTCCAGAAGTGATTAATAATTCTGGCTGCGGTATAAATAATATGACAGAACAAATTCCCGATGAAATTCAAGGATGGAATTGGGGAGCATTTCTGTTACCTTGGTTGTGGTTGTGGACTAACCAAGTGTGGGTTGGTTTGTTCTGTTTTGTACCGCAAGTTGGTTGGATAACGACGATTGCACTTGGTGCTAAAGGCAATGAATGGGCTTGGAAAAGCAGACGCTGGCGCAGCATTCAACACTTTAAAGAACATCAAAGAGGTTGGGCGATCGCCGGGCTTCTTGTAGGCGCACCCATCAGCATTATTTTGTGGCTCGCCGCTCTTGGTTTGCTCGGACAAGCATTTGGTTGAAAACCCAACTGTGTAGAGACGTAGCATGCTACGTTTCTACATTAAACAAGAGTGCAAAAGTCAATTTTATGAAAAAAAAACCACAGATGGACACAGATGTAGGCGTAAGCCGTGCCGTAGGCTACACTAGTTATTTATCTGCGTTTATCTGAGTGCATCTGCGGTTCTAAATATCCATTAATCATACTTTTGCAAGAAGTTTATTGATTAATCCTTGACAGCAATGCCTACAGGACAAGCAACGTTTGTCCCCCCTAACCCACAATAGCCATTGGGGTTTTTCGCCAGATACTGCTGATGGTAATCTTCTGCGTAATAAAACTCAGGAGCATCCAGAATTTCAGTACTAATCTTTCCATAACCTGAGGCGGTTAGGGCTTGCTGATAAGCGTCCCGCGAGGCTTCTGCTTGGTTCCTTTGTTCTTCTGAATACACGTAAATCCCTGAACGGTACTGAGTACCCACGTCGTTACCTTGACGCATTCCTTGGGTGGGATCGTGGTTTTCCCAGAAGACTTTGAGTAATTCAGAATAACTTATGACCTCCGGGTCAAAGACGACAAGCACCACTTCATTATGACCTGTGCGTCCGCTACACACTTCTTTATAGGTGGGGTTGGGCGTTATTCCAGCCGCGTAACCCACTGCTGTGCTGAAAACTCCCTCAAGTTGCCAGAATTTACGTTCTGCACCCCAAAAGCACCCCATGCCAAAAACCGCCACTTCCATACCTCCTGGATATGGGGGCTTGAGTGAATTACCGTTCACATAGTGACGCTGAGGTACTGGCATTTCTTCTGCCCGTCCTGGCAAAGCTTCCTCAGGAGTGGGTAGGGTTAATTTTTTACCAAATCCGAATAGTACCATTGATTTTTACTTTGATTTCTCATAAATACGTTTACCTTACTTAACATTGTAAATATTTTGGAATCTATTTGTCCTATATTGTCAACTTCCAGCACGGAAAATCTCTTCAGCCATCAGTTTTAACTCCAGAGAATTTTCCAAACAGGCAAGGAGCGTGCAACTATCGGTTAACTGAGATCTTGTAAGAGTTGCAACAGTGAGGAGGCTCAGCCTCCAAACCCTCGTTACCAGGTTGAACTTAGTAACGAGATATTAGAGCCTCTGGCTCTTGTTGCGTGGAAGATCTGAGTTAATGAACTAGTGTTCATCTGTGTCCATCTGTGTCCATCTGTGGTTTTTAACATCTATTCATCATGCTTTTGCAAGAATTTACTCAATAATTCAATTTTTGACTACCCAATTGCAGATTGCCGTTATAAAGGAAGACAAAGGGGGATCATCCTAAACCGGAGCAGGCTCAGAAACAACCGCTACACACGCATGTACTAAAGGTAACAATGGACCAAGTTGCTCTTGCCCATTAACAGCTAAATCACTATGACATAGATAAACTCTTTGGGACACACGGGAAAGCAAATCTGCCAGAATTGTTCGTAGTCGTTGTTCTTCTGCCGATTGTTCATCTTCTACTGTCCAAGGTGCGCCCCGCCTTTCTTGAAGAAAGAATGGCGCACCGAACAAAGTTGCTGCACCGCCTTTTGCCCACAAAGGCGAACCCGCATCCAACCAGAAATGCCAACGGTGCGATCGCCTGCTTGAGCGATACTGGAAGATAGTAGCCAATGTGACAGCGTTTGCTTGAGGTCCTAGAGGACGAACAGGGTATGGGTTGGCGGTAATGGTGCCACGCCGCAGCAGTTGTATGAACTCGGCAATTGTTTCATGTGATGACTGAGAAACATTTCTTCTCTGGGCGTCTTTGTGTTCTCGCGTTGCCGTGTCCGTATATGTATGGGTTTGCCGCAATCTAGTATCAATTTCCCAGTAGTGTTGAGCAGTTTCCAGTAATTCCCGCAGTGCTGCCAATTGGTCATAAGCGAGATTGCTGCCATTCCACAAAAAGCGCTGAATTGCCCTGTCTAAAAGAGAAATGGGGCTGGGTATCAAACGCATCTCCTGCTGCGCTCTCTGCTCTTCTAACCACTGCAATATTTCACTATAAGCCGTAGTAGCTGCATATCCGAGTCTATCCCAACGGTCAAAGGCTGTTACGGGCAGCAAATTGGGTTTATCTGGATGCGGCACAAAGCAGTAATCTGCTATTAATCCCGCCCTGACGGGGTCAATGTGCGGGAATGAGGGAGATGGGGGGGATGAGGGAGATGGGGGGGATGAGGGAGGGAGGGAGATGAGGGAGTGAGGGAGGGAGGGAGATGAGGGAGATGAGGAAGATGAGGGAGAAACTTCTAATTTTGAATTTTGAATTTTGAATTTTGAATTTATTTCTTCCCCTGCTTCCCCTACTGGAGAAACTCTGCGACTCAACACAACCAACATCTGGGCTACAGCATCTCGATCCACTAAGCGTCCCAAGCCAGGATAAACGAAGGCAAGGACGGTGAGCAATCCTCTGATGATAGGCGAACTTATCAGGGGGCGTTGGTCGTTGAGAGGCTGTACTGGGATATTTTGCTTGGTGAGGATTTCTGTGAGGGTGTAACGGGCGATCGCATCCAAACCTGGTGCAATGATCGCCACTTCGTTCGGCTGTACACCCCCAAGTTTTACGGCTTTAACAATCACCTCACCCGTTTGCCGTAATAATTGAGCGCGGGAGGTTGTTTGAATTGCCTGCACTGTCTGTGGTAAGCTCAAGCCAAATGTCTGTTCTGTAATCAGCTCCAACATTGGTGTCGTTAAGCTATCGGAAAGACATGAAAAAGCAGGCTGAGTTAAAGTTTCTTGCTGACAAACTGTTGATAGTCCTTCCAAGTAGTTGGGGTCGGCTCCGAGTCCCAAACGCACCACACTATCAGGATTGTAGCTAAACGCTGCAACTGCACTGCCCTTTAGGAGCAACTCAAATAGATGACGCGATAGGGCAGGGTAATCTTGCACGTCATCAGCCAGCAATGCCTGATAGCGTTTTGTGAGCTGTTGCTGGTAAATCGGGTTTGGTAACAGGTATGTGCCGTAAAGTTCGGTAATAATTCCATATGTCAGGAATCCCCTTTGCAAACACCAGTTACGCCAATTTACTAGCAAAGATCCTATAAATTCTGGTTCTAGGTTTATGTTATTCTCGTCTTGTGCTATGGCATTTACCAAAACATTGCCAATTCTCTCACAAGCTGTGCCACTGTAAGCCGCTAATTGCAGTAAATCCAAGATGCGGCGTACCAATCGGTACTCATTCTCTCCCGCGCGACGCAAAGTTTCCTCGTCCAATTGGGAACGCCACAGCTTCGTTGCTAGTTCCTGTTCAGTTTCTGGACGCAGTCGTACTGGAAATTGCGCCTTCAACTTCAACGACTCAATCAGCAAAGGCCAAAATAAAATAACTTCATCCTGAATAAAACCTAAAGGTGTCTTGCAACGTACTGGATATTTTCCCTCAGTTGCCGTGACAATTCTATCCGCCAAATCTCGGCGATTTTCGTCATTAGCAGCCAAAGCTAAGACCCCTGGTTCTGTTTGATGAAGATACAAGCGTTTTAGTATAATCTCGCTATTTTTTTGTCCTCGATTTTTCGTATAATATGACTCTTTAGCGCCACTTTCACTGAGTACCCAATTACAGAACTGCTTCACCAAGCGAGCAGTCTTACCGCTGCGGCTAGGTCCTGTTATCCAAAGGAAATCAGAATTCACAAATTATCTCCTTGGAGATTTGTTAATATACTTCGTACGTTAACTTATGTTTAAGACTCTTAAAACAATGCTGGATTATTGCCTACAATGATTAGTTCTGTTTTTCGTCAAAAAATATACCCCTTTTTAGTAAGAGCTTACCAGTGGTACTTACGCACATCAGAGCGTTCTCTGGATCAAGCTTACACAGAGGCATTGCAGATTAAGGCGATAGAAGACGAACATTTTAATGGTAATAAAATAGACTTTGACTCAACCAGGTATAGCCGCAGTGTTATGGATTATTTTGAGTCAGACGTCAAAAAACACTTGAAAATTATCCGAATGCGGCTAACAGAGTTTAAGGCAAGTCGTTTGTTTCTGAACGATAAGAATGAAAAAGCCGCAAGGGAATTTGGTATAGAGTATCCGCACCTTTCCTTGATTCTAGAAAAGCTCAAATTCATTGATGAAGTCACAGGAAAATATAAATTTGACGAAATTCATACCAATGATTCAAAAGTTGCAAACAATAGCTTAACAATAGTAGAACCCTCAAGAAATCAATTAAAACAACCAAATTTATCAGTCCCAAAATTAAATAGTCAATCAGTTACAAGTAAAACAAATACAACAGGAGTCCTACCGCGTTCGATTTTTAATACCTTTACTCGTCTGCAAATTGAGTTAGATCCCAAAGCAGAACAAGATGTTGTTAAAAATTTCCGTACTACACAAAGAAGAACAATAATATCTGTTAGATTTATTCTTCTGCTCATCATAGTTCCTATTCTGACTCATCAATTGTCAAAAGCCTTGGTTGTAGGACCAATTGTTGACCGATTCTTTGATAGAAATTCTGAAAAAACGACAGTTTTCCTCAATTATGAAATGGAAGAGGAAGCACTACAAGAACTAGAAAGATTTGAAGAAAGAATAAAATTTAATAACTTACTTGGCACTAGCGAATTACTGTCTCCTGAGCAACTGGAAAGTGAGGTAAAAACAAAGGCTCGTGAGATTGCTGAAGAGTTTCGTGGCGCGAGTTCTAATGCTATTAAAAACGTTTTTGCAGATATATTGTCGGTCGTGACTTTCACCTGGCTTTTACTCACTAGCAAACGAGAAATCGCGGTACTCAAAGACTTCTTTGACCATGTCGTCTATGGTTTGAGTGATAGTGCCAAGGCATTTATTATCATTTTGTTCACGGATATTTTTGTCGGTTTCCACTCTCCTCATGGTTGGGAAGTCATTCTAGATGGGATTTCGCGCCATTGGGGATTACCAGCAAATCACGATTTCATTTTCTTATTTATCGCCACGTTTCCGGTAATTTTAGATACGATCTTCAAATACTGGATATTCCGGTACTTAAATCGCATATCGCCTTCTGCTGTTGCTACATATCACAACATGAATGAGTGATGAAATGGGTTAGTGGTTAATCGTTAAGGGTAGGATGTAGGCAATTTTTATCACACCCTACACTTAATAAATAATCACCAGTAGCCAGCCACTAACTCTCAATGTATGAAAAAGACACTTGCAGCCATCTTCATTAGCCTTCCTATAGTTCCTGCAATCCTGTTATTACCTATGCAACCTTTGGGGCATTTAGCACTGAGTAGGTTGGAGTGTAGGGTGACAAAGTGGGAATTACCAGTATCCTCTCAAACACAATTACAGGATAGCAATGTTCAACAGCAAGCAGCGCAACCTCCATTGCTACCTATCCAAAAGCCACCGTTTCCTTGTTGCAAGGGCGATAGTTCGTGTCTCGATAACCAATTATGGGGCGAAAACGGTCAAGCACCAGATAAAAAGGCTTTGTTGGCGGCTGTTGAGAAAAGTTTACAATATCTGTTTTCTAGCAACGCAGCTGCGGCGTATCAACGGTATCAGGTGGGGGAAATTACAAACGTTGATGTGATCAAAAGTTTGCAAAGATTCCGGGAACTGGTACTTAAGTCTAAATCAGCCGCCGAACTTAATGCAGCGATCGCCAAGGAATTTGTCTTTTATCAGTCGGTGGGGAGAGACAAGAAAGGTTCGGTGTTGTTTACCGCGTATTATGAACCAATTTATGCTGCTAGTCGCGTTCCCACAGCAGAATATCGCTATCCTGTTTATCGCTTACCACCTGACATTGACTCATGGCAAAAACCTCATCCTACACGCTTGCAACTAGAAGGAGCTGATGGTTTGCAAGGATCAAAAGGTCGGTTGCGCGGGTTAGAGTTGTTTTGGTTTCGCGATCGCCTCGAACCATACCAAGTGCAAATTCAAGGTTCGGCTAAACTTCAGCTTCCTGATGGGACTCAAACAACAATAGGTTATGCCGGTAACACCGCTTACAACTACAAGAGCATTGGGCGAGAACTGGCGAACGATGGTAAGTTACAGCTTGAAGGTCTGACTATGCCCAAGATCCTCGACTATTTTCAAAAGTATCCACAACAGTTAAATGTTTATATCCCTCGCGATCCCAGCTTTGTGTTTTTTCAAGAAAACCATGGTGCGCCAGCACAAGGTTCGATTAGAGTACCGCTGACACCAGAACGCTCAATAGCAACAGATAAATCCCTTATGCCCCCTGGTGCTTTGGCGTTGATTCGCGCTCCTTTCCCTTTTGTCAATAATTTTTCCGGACAGATGGAGCATCGTATTGTAAGTAGATATGTTCTTGATCAAGATACTGGAGGTGCGATTAAAGGCGCGGGAAGAGTAGATTATTTTCTAGGTTCTGGTAAAGTGGCGGGCGATCGCGCTGGCGTGACTGTTAGTTATGGGCAGTTATATTATTTATTACTTAAAAAATGAGGAATAACGAAGAACAATTTCATCCTTGTTAAGGATAGGAACCTTGCCTGTTTCGCTAGATCATTGAAAACAACTATAAAAGTTCTGCGCAAGGAGACTTTGTTTGTTTACCGATGACTTTAGTCATTGGTTGTCCAAAAATATCACATCTATAATAAAGGGGCAACCATATTTATATATAAAATTTAAATTAATTATTTAAACTTATGTTTATATAATTGATTCATAATTTTCATAAAATTCATACAATGAATAGGGTATTTTAATTTTTTTCATAGATTAATGCTACAATAGCCAACTCCTACTACTGTTATAACTTTCAGTTCTAAGCACTGTTTAAGCTTGTGAAAATTAAATAAAGCTAACATGATATAATATCAAGTTTGCTTAAAATCTCAGTCTAAATAACTTTAGTTTGAAGCTGGAACTACAAAAATTTCTCTGGCGTCATACGTACCTGGTGTTAGCGATCCAACCAAATCCGGCTCATCTTTGCCAAACGACAAAATAGTGCCAAAGCGAGTGTACGTTTCCCAGGGTTGGCAATTTTACGAATTATTGTATGTAAATCTGAAATACTGTCCTTTCAGTTTGTATGTAAGTATATTCCTACCGATGTGAGATACAATACTTATTTCTCACAATATATTAATTACGTTAATCACGGGGTTTTAAAGTGTTCAGAATATTAGTTGATGCTGACTTAGTATTAGAGGCTTTAATGAATCGTAACGGGTGTGTCGCAGAAGTCAGCGAATTATTAGATAGAGTGCATCCGTTGATTCAAATGTATGTAACAGATCTTGGTTGGCAAAAAATATATACATATGCAAGCCGTTTGCGAAATACAAAGATTGCTGAGATAGTCCTTAATTGGTTGCAAGAAAAAATCCAAATTTGTACTGTAGATCAGAGTATTATTCAGCAAGCCCGCTCTTCACCTATTAAGGATTTTGAATCTGCTGTAGAGCTAGTTTGTGCTACTGATAAACAATTAGATGCAATTGTCACTCACAACAACGATGATTTTGCCGAAGTACCAAGTAAGTTTTGGGTTTGGTCAGTCGCAGAATTGTGGGTGCGTGCCAATTTAGAAAACCAACTGCGTACAACTAAGTCTATTTCTTAGCAATTGCAAATATAGGGCTTCTCGTTTTAATGAAGTACTAATTTATTTGTGTAGCCTCCGGCACGGCTTACGCCTACATCTGTGTCCATCTGTGGTTCCTATTTCCTGATGTGATGTATTGCAACTCAACCCCCGAACCACTATATGACTTACAGACACGCAAAGCCAAGCCTGAAACTCCGACTCAAGAAGCACAAAATGAATAAAAGCAATATTGACAACTATGTCATTTGATAGCTGTATACAAATTAAAAAAGCAACAAGTTATATAGCGTTTTTCAATGATTAGACCACAAATGGTAGGGTGGGCATTGCCCGTAAAAATCCATGTGGTATCGATTTGAGATATTGGTGAGCAGTGCCCAGCTTACAGAAAATCGCTCTCCAGCAACGTAACTAAGTAAGCACGAAAAAAACTCTAAGGAATTCGTTCAAATTAGGGGTAGCAAACCTTTCATGATTTTTTTCCAAAAGACTTTCAATTCAGGCTTGCTACACAATTGACCACATCATGCTACTGTACGCTAACATCCATACTGTACTTCAAAGCACCATTGCCACTGTTTTGTTGGGTGACATTCGTGCCAGGACCACTGAGTTCTACGCTGACGGAAGATGATGGAGGATTATAACGGGCTGAAATTTCAACCTTTTGTTCTCCAACCGAAAGATAAGGTGACAAATCAATATTGACGTTTTTGTCGTTGCTGATTTGTTTAACAACTTTACCATTAACAGTAATCTCACCTGTCATTTGAGCGCCTGATGTATTGATGCTCAAGATATGGGGTTTACTGAGATTAGCCGCACTTAGAGTGAGTGAGCTTTTTTGATATGCGAAGGAATCACCCGAACTAGAGTGCTGGCTAGTAAATGTCCTAGATCTATTCATATCACTACTACTACCTGATGAAATAACAACGGAAGAATCTTGGCTGCTTTCGTCTTCATCGTCGTCTGTGGGAACAACAAAAGAATCTTGGCTGCTTTCGTCGTCACTGTCGTTTGTAGGAACAACAACAGAGGAAGTGCTGTGTCTGCTGTGTCTGCTGTGGCTGTTACCACCGTCTGTCTGAATAACAACAGAGGAACTGCTCTGGTTGCTGTGGCTGTTACCATTGTCTGTCTGAACAACAACAGAGGAAGTACTCTGGTTGCTACGGACAAAAGTTTGTGCTACAGCTGTGCTTACAGTTACAAGAACTAGGCAACCTGCAAGAATCACTAATTTACTCATGATGACATAACCAGATTTAGGAAACAGCAGGTACCAGGGCAAACCAACTGATTTATTTGTTTGTTAAATTTCCTCTACCTGCTGAATGCTGAAAAAAGAAGTTGGGCGAAAAGAAAAATTTGAGTTAGTGCTGTGAACTTAACAAAAAAAATTCGCCAAAGAAAAGTTGTCCCTAGCAATGAAGCCGAAGTTCCCGCCTGCTAGGGACTTCGGATAGCTGAAATTACTGGTGAGCAGTTTCTAGGACTATGTTACCTAGTACCTAAAACCTAGGTGCTCTTGGTGATTTAACGTGTACGGGAACGTTGACATCAACTTCAATGTTTTTTACAGGATCATAACCCTTGCGGTTACCACCTTGAATGCTTTGGTTGACAGTGCGACGTTGTTCGCAGCGACCATTATTCACACAAACTTGGGTTGCTGTACTAGTAGCACTGTTACCGCTACAATTTGGACTAAATTGGCGATTAACTCTTGTAGATTGCTGTGCTTCTCTAGAAATCGATATTTGTGTTCCAGCACTAACACCTACACATCCTGCTGATGCAGAAGGGGTTAAGGAAGGAATAAACAAGGGGGATACAGCCGTCAGAGAGAACAAGCCGAGAGAAAGTAATTTGGATTTCATGTATGCATCCTTAGAATTATTGACAAGTTGTTGTAGTTGTGGAGCTGTAAGTACTATTTCCGCGATTAGAGCCACTGCGTACAGTGCTGTTTTTAACTACTCTTCTGCCGTTACAAATGTTTTGTGTTGTGCGAGGATATCTCAAACTCCGGAGACGCCGTTCTAGAGTGCTTTGTTGAATCTGCCTTCTAGAACTAGGTAAACGCGAAGGATAGGTGGTTCTGTTAGTAGGACTTCTCCTAATGGTGATACCACCGTCCTGATCGATTGTTACCCTGCTGTTACTACCTTGAACATAAACGTCATTGTCATTGTCATAGTCATAGTCATTGGCAATAGCAATTCCAGCAGGTAATCCAATCAGCGCAGAGAGTACTACTACTAATGAAATTATTTGTCTGGCAGGCATGGCTTAATTCCTCTCTTCGTAAAAAACAACCGACTTTTACATAGCAAGCTAGGAAATCGGTAAAACCTCTGTTAACTCCTCACCTATAACACACCACCGCACTGCGAACAGACACTGGCAATTTTTTGCAAGCTGGTGAGTCATTTGGCGTTGCTTTGTTAATACAGAAAGCAACGCCCAATGGTTGATTAGCCGGAACCCTCATGTATCTCGGAAGTTAAACTCATCAGAAGTTTGGCAGATGTGTAGCCCAACACGAACAGTCAATTGAAACAGCAAAAACACAGACTAGTACAGCACGGCTTAACGGGGGGAATAACGCACTTTATATTGTCTATTTTGTTGCCGCTGCTCGCTTCGTTGAGAAGCATACTGGTCAACAACACTGTTGTCGAAAGCGGCACCATTTTGGTCTATGCGCTGATTGGCATTTTGTCTTCCAGAATTGGGGTAACCCGCTCTTTGCTGAATGCTTCTTTGATCAGCTTTCTGATTGACTCGGCTATTTTCACCACCAACAGCAGCATTTTGATTAATTTCTTGCCGAGTAACGGCTTCGCCTGCGAAAGCTGCAGTTGGCATTATCATCACAGCAGCAGCTAGGAGAGCCAGGCTATAGGTTTTCTTCACCATACTATTTTTGTCTCAAATTATGATTGGATTGAGCAAACAGAACTGGCGTTGCTTGAATAGGAAAGAGGTTCACTGATAGCAAAGATTCAACAACGCCTTTGTACGAAATCAATGATGATTAGCGACGACCAGCATTTTGGCTCTGGTTGTTGTTGGTGCGACCGACTTGGTCAGTGTTAGAACCATCGGTTGCCGCACCATTTTGAACAGTACCTTGGCGAGCATCTTGACGTTGGTTAACTTTGCCACTGCTACCGTAACGCTGACCGTAGCGGCCGTAGCCAGGGCGAGAGTTTCTCTGATTTTGCACTTGGCGGCTGTTGGTTGTCGAAGTTTGAACTGTAGAACTACCGTTGACAGCAGCACCATTTTGCTCAGTGTATTGGTCAACGCTTTGTGATTGACCTGCGAATGCAGCGGTGGGAGCAATCATCAAACCAGCAGCCAGCAAACCGAAAGCGATAGATTTGTTCAACATTTTGATGGACCTTGTTAGTTGTGTGTGTGTTGTGAAAGTTATGTGTTGTAGTCAGGCAAGGGCGTTGCGTTTATACCTTTGACTGTGCAACGCCTTTGCACGAAATCAATGATGATTAGCGACGACCAGCATTTTGGCTCTGGTTGTTGTTGGTGCGACCGACTTGGTCAGTGTTAGAACCATCGGTTGCCGCACCATTTTGAACAGTACCTTGGCGAGCATCTTGACGTTGGTTAACTTTGCCACTGCTACCGTAACGCTGACCGTAGCGGCCGTAGCCAGGGCGAGAGTTTCTCTGATTTTGCACTTGGCGGCTGTTGGTTGTGGAGGTTTGAACCGTAGAACTACCGTTGACAGCAGCACCATTTTGCTCAGTGTATTGGTCAACGCTCTGTGATTGACCTGCGAATGCAGCGGTGGGAGCAATCATCAAACCAGCAGCCAGCAAACCGAAAGCGATAGATTTGTTCAACATTTTGATGGACCTTGTTAGTTGTGTGTGTGTTGTGAAAGTTATGTGTTGTAGTCAGGCAAGGGCGTTGCGTTTATACCTTTGACTGTGCAACGCCTTTGCACGAAATCAATGATGATTAGCGACGACCAGCATTTTGGCTCTGGTTGTTGTTGGTGCGACCGACTTGGTCAGTGTTAGAACCATCGGTTGCCGCACCATTTTGAACAGTACCTTGGCGAGCATCTTGACGTTGGTTAACTTTGCCACTGCTACCGTAACGCTGACCGTAGCGGCCGTAGCCAGGGCGAGAGTTTCTCTGATTTTGCACTTGGCGGCTGTTGGTTGTCGAAGTTTGAACCGTAGAACTACCGTTGACAGCAGCACCATTTTGCTCAGTGTATTGGT